>NZ_LR214029.1:7083-10097 GCF_900659865.1 Hyella patelloides LEGE 07179 | reverse complement strand
CTGCTTGCTATTGGTAGCTAATTTAGTCGGCAGTATTAATTTACCCTTGGGCGTAATCGGACATGAAGGTTCAACCTTGTTAGTCACTTTAAATGGTCTGCGCTTACTGAAATAATTAGCTCTGCGTAATTAAGTGAAAAATTGAAGGGAGCAGAAGAAGAAAGAAAACGTTTCTATTTTTCTATTTTAGATTTAATTCGGCCTATCTATTATCCTGATTGGTAACCAGCAATTTAGATGTAGGGTGGGCAATGCCCACCCTACCAATGGTATTTTTAAGGATTGTTTGCGTAAATCCTATGGTTATCGCTCGCGATCGCTATTTACTGTTAAAATTCTTGATTAGTAATCCAAGCACATTGATAGGGTTCTAGAATAAAGCGATCGCTAATATCTTCAATGACTTTACCACTAAGAAGATCGTGCCAAGGATCGATACATATAAGGTTAATATCAGAGAGCAGTAATTCTTGAGTGCGATCGCTTAAATTATTAATACAGAAAATACTCTGATCGCGATAGATACTTTGTCGCCAGAAAGCAAATAGGGCTTTATTCATGGGATGTAGGGTGTACTGGGTAGCATTAGGATGAAATGCAGGTTGACGACGACGAATCTTAATCCTTCGAGACATTTCTTCCATAACAATTGCTTGGGGAGAGTTAAAATCGTTGAGTTTATTCTTTAACTCTGTGTAATCCCATTTGTAGCGATTAATCGAACGATTACGCCCTGTTTTAGCCAATCCTGCGTAGTCATTAGAAGTTGCTAATAAACTGTGGATATAAAAAGCGGGAATTCCTTCTACCGCCATCATAATTGTTTGGGAACAGAGAAATCTTTCAATATGCCATCGATCTTCTCCTTGAGCAGTCCCTTTCATAGCATCAAACCAAGAAATATTGATTTCATAGGGACTTTCTGTACCATCGGGTTTGGTTCTCATGCTAATTTTGCCCCCAAATTCCTGCATCATTTTCAACAAAGTGTTGCATTCATCTTCTAATAACAATCCCTCAGTGGGACGTAATCCAATGCCATCATGGGAAGCAGCAAAGTTAAAGTAAGCACATCCTGTGGGTGCAGGAGGCATACTCATCATCCAGGTTTTTAAGTGATCTGATTTTCCTTGTAATAAAGCATTGAGAATTAAAGGTGGCAGACTGAAATTATAAATCAGATGTGCTTCGTCACGATTGCCAAAATAACTCAAATTCTCTTTGTTGGGGACATTGGTTTCTGTAATTAGAGCCACATCGGGATTTAACATTTGAGTAATTTCCCGAAATAACTTAATTAAGGCATGGGTTTGGGGCAAATGCATACATGAGGTGCCAATAGATTTCCAAAGAAACCCTACTGCATCTAACCGAATATACTTTGCACCTTTTTGAAGATAAAAAAGAATAATTTTCAGAACTTCAATAACAACATCGGGATTACTATAGTTAAGGTCTATTTGATCCTCACTGAAAGTAGCCCAAACATATTTTGTTCCTTGGGCGGTATCAACTTCGACTAATAAAGGAGTACTACGAGGGCGAACTACTTCTGATAAATCTTCTTGGGGGTCTGCTTCGATAAAATAGTCACATCCTGGCTTAATTCCTTGTTTAAACTGCTCAAACCAAACACTTTTACTAGAAATGTGGTTTAAAACCAAATCTGCCATGAGATCGAATTTTTGGGCAATAGCTTCTACACCTTGCCAATCTCCAATTTCAGAATTCACTTGCAAGTAGTCAATTACAGAAAAGCCATCATCTGAACTGTAGGGACAAAAAGGTAAAATATGAACCCCTGTGATAGTATCTTGTAAGTTTTCCAAAAAACGATTCAGGGTAACTAAAGGTGCTTCTTCTGGAGTACAAATACTATCTCCGTAGGTAATTACAATTACCTCGTTTTGACTCCATTTGTCTAAATTTTCAGCGACAGAATCAGAGAAATGTTCTTGCAATAAAGAGAATATTTGCTCGCTTAATCGATCGACAATCTTTTGATCTTTGTAAACTTTTTCTAACAAAGGCTTAACTCTAAATAAAAAGTGTTGCCAGTGCTTAGAGTGCTGGTGTTGTTTTTCTGGGCTAGTCTGCTTAGATATTGGCATAGAATTTGAGAATATCAATCTGAACCTTACAGGAGATAAGTAAACAAAAATTGTTTAACAGAAATGTTCTACAAGAGCTTTCTGAAGTTCTTTCAATATAGGTTAGCTAATTTTTTTCACTTCGAGTATCTCAATCGCTACGTAAGCAAAAACCCATAAACTAGAAATCATGAATTCGTAATATTTATGCAATCTTTGTCTTTAGTAATGGGGGATTTCTGTATTATTCGATCGCTTATTTGGGGAATTATTAAATTATATGGAATTTATAAAATAACTATTAGGTTTAATGAAATTATTGAGATACTACGCGATCGCATCTCTACAATTCAGTTTAATTGTTACTACAGCGATACCAGCGATCGCACAAAACACCCCTGGATGCTATATGCTAGATGCTAATGGCAACCCGACGGATTTGGGATATCTTTGTGGTACTTCTCCGAATAATGCCAATAGTTCAACTCTTAGAAATAGAAAAACCAGAGTCTCTAATTCTTCAGATTTTTTTGTAGTTCCCATAAAAAGAAGAATTCATGGCACACCTGTAATAGATGTCAAATTTAACGATAAATATATTTTTGAAATGTTGTTCGATACAGGAGCAACTATGACAGTTATTACTAAACCAATGGCTAAAACTTTAAAACTAAAGCCTACAGGAAGTCTACCTTTTCAAACTGCTAGCAATAACTTAATTTATTTTGAAATTAGTAGTGTTTCTTCCGCCAGTGCAGGAAACATGGTAAGTAATAATTTGAATATTGCTGTTGCACCTACCATTGATATGGGTCTTTTAGGACAAAATTTTTATGGGATGTATGATATTACTATTAAGTATGGAACGATTGAATTTAGAAGACGATAGTTAGTTGTTAGCTGTATTTTCAATGGCAAAAAAAT
>NZ_LR214029.1:0-6995 GCF_900659865.1 Hyella patelloides LEGE 07179 | reverse complement strand
ATTTTTTGATAAATAACTCAAGAATTATGGTATTCAAAGTTTGATTTACTGGGAATATCATCTTCTCGACAATAAAGCAATATAAAATATTTTAACTCTTTTGCTTTTTCAATTTTACTTGGCATCAAGTATGAAATAACTACTACTAGGTAAAATACAAGACAAAACAACAAAAAAATCACAAGAATATCTTCTATTTTTAATTGCTTCCAAATAGTTGAAATAATCCCAAGAATAAACGCTAATAAAAATTTTAAATCTGTTTTTCTTGCATTAATTTTATCTGCCAAAACAATATTAATTTCCATATCGGCTAATTCTAAGCAATCTTTAGCTAATTCTTTCCTTTAGAGTAGGACGATCGCTATGTTCGTTTTTTTTATTGCAATCGAGGAATATCTGTTCGTCAATAAATTCAAAATCAACTCCTGATGATAATTTGGCAAAACGGTATTGTTCCTCACTCCACTGACTTTTAGCTGCTCTAACTAGATTGAACCCGCGAAGGTTAGATTCTATCTGCTCGTAGGATAAACTTTCTCTGTAGAGGCGATCGTACTCCGCATCTGTAACAATTTTCATATAACTAAACTAGATAAAAGCTTAATTATAAAGTTTCTCATTAAATAACTAAAACATAAAAAGAAAAAACGGATCGGCATGGTAAGACCATTTCTATAAATTAATTATAAATATAAGCAACAATTTGTGATAATCGATAATCTATGAAACTACAAACTAGAGAATTTTACTTAAAAGTACCAGTTAATTACTCAGTTAATTAAAACTTAGGTTGCCATTTGCCACTGTACCAACGTAATAATACTCTTGCTAATTGACTAGAATCATGGCGAATCGAATTAATCGAGCCTTTTTCATCCATAATGTTAGCAATTACTACTCTACGACCTAACTTAGTAATAGTTTCTCTATCTATATAAACTGGGTGAGAATTTTCTTCTGCGTAGCGTTGCAACAATTCTGGAGAAGGTGCTTTACGGTGTACTAAAACAGCATCAAAGAGTTTTTGAGGACAGATGCGATCGATCGCTTGAATATGATCGGCAACACTGTATTCTTCAGTTTCTCCTGGTTGAGTCATAATGTTGCACACATAGATGCGGGGAACTTTGACTTGGGAAATAGCTGCTGCAATCTCTGGTACTAAGAAATTAGGGATAATGCTAGTATAAAGGCTGCCAGGGCCAATAATGATATAGTCAGCTTCTTCAATAGCAGCGATCGCAGCTGGTAAAGCGGGGGGATTGGCTGGCAGACAACCAATATTACGAATCTTCCCTTTAGCTAGAGGAATATTGGATTCTCCTTCTACTAACCTGCCATCTTCCATTTCTGCCCAGAGGCTAACATCACTTAAGGTAGCAGGTAGTACTGTACCCCTAATAGCTAATACTTGAGAACTCGCTGTTACTGCTTGCTCCAAATCTCCTGTAATTTCACTCATTGCAGTCAGAAATAAGTTTCCAAAACTATGACCGCTTAAACCTGCGCCAGCTTCAAAGCGATATTGAAACAATTCTGTGAGTAATTTTTCTTCATCTGCTAAGGCTGCTAAACAGTTGCGAATATCTCCAGGTGGTAAAACACCAATTTCTCGCCTCAATCTGCCTGATGAGCCTCCATCATCCGCTACGGTAACAATAGCTGTAATATTGTTACTATACTGCTTCAGTCCTCGCAGCAAAGTAGAAAGACCAGTTCCTCCACCAATAGCAACAATTTTGGGACCTCTATTTAAGCGGCGACGAGCTAACAGCATATCTACTAACTCTTCATCACCATTAGGATTTATGGCATTAGTAATTGAGCCTACAGTACGAGATTGACCCCAAAGAACTAAAAAAGCCCCGAAAATTAGTACGAAAGGACCAGAAATATAGTGAGGAACAACGGTAGTCAGAAATTCTAAAGATCGAGAAACCAAACCTAATAAACGATAAATCGGTGTTAGCTTAACCCAAATTGCTCCTCCCAGTACTGCAAGACAAAAACCACTAGCACTAAGTAGTAACCAGCGTTTCACAAATAACCCAGGAGAAAGCCACTTAAACCATCGATTAACTCTGTAGTTATTTCGATTGATTTTATCTATTTTTTTTTTCTTGACGGAGGATACATTGCCCATCTTTTGATCTATAAGAGCTTTTGATATTTACAAAAACAGATACGTTTGATGAAAGATTAACATTTGTTGTTCGTTTTTAGTTGATTGTTAGTTGCTAGAGACACGAAATTTCCCGTCTGTACAGTGATTAGTTGTTAGGATAATCTCAAGCGGGACTTGTCAAGAGATGGGGATAATATGGCTCGTTGTTATTTACTTGCTACTTCGTTCATCCTTCCTGATTCCTCTTTCCTTAAAACAGTTTTCCCTGATAGCCTAAATGTTCGTAAGCTTGGGGAGTAACTATCCTACCGCGATGGGTACGATTGAGATAACCAATTTGTAATAGATAGGGTTCGTAGACTTCTTCAATAGTTTTAGAATCTTCTCCCGTAGCAGCAGCGATCGCTTCTAAACCCACAGGCCCTCCACCAAACTGTTCTACCATAGTGCTTAAAACTAAGCGATCTGTCCAATCTAGACCTTTTTGATCCACATCAAACACATCTAAAGCGATGTTGGCTAGTTTGTCATCAATAGTTGATACTTTTTCTACTTGAGCATAATCGCGTACTCTCTTTAGTAGACGATTAGCAATACGGGGTGTTCCACGGGAACGACGGGCGATTTCGACTGCACCTTCTTGGGTAATGAGAGTTTGTAAAATTTTGGCAGTGCGTTGCACAATAATGGTTAGCTCATCTACTTCATAAAAACGAAGACGTTGAATTAAGCCAAAACGATCGCGTAAAGGAGAGGTTAAAGCCCCTACTTTGGTAGTTGCACCAATGAGAGTAAATCGGGGTAAAGGAATACTACGGGTTTTAGCACTCTGTCCTTTACCAATAGTGACATCAAGACGATAATCTTCCATTGCAGGATAGAGTAATTCCTCTGTCATGCGGTTGAGTCGATGAATTTCATCAATAAATAGCATATCTCCTGGTTTAAGGCTCACTAACAACCCCGTGATATCTCTGGGACGTTCTAGGGCGGGAGCAGCCGTAATTTTGCAATCTACTCCCATTTCTGAGGCTAATATGAGAGACATGGTGGTTTTACCTAAACCTGGAGGACCATAAAGTAATAAATGATCGAGAGATTCTTCTCTAGCTTGAGCAGCAGCGATCCCAATTTTGAGAATTTTTTTGAGTTCTTTTTGCCCGATATAATCTTCCAGGGTTTGAGGACGAATTCCTAGTTCTTGGCAATCGCTTTCTTTTGGGTTGGCTTCTGCGGAAACTAAGCGTTTCTCGGAATGAGATTGCTGTTTAGGAGTAGTTTTTTGTGGCGTGGAAGGGGACTTTGCATTGTTCAAAGACGATCTTTTAATTGCCATTGCTGCTACCTAGAAATACTTTTGTATTGTAACCTCATAATTTGTCTGAGATGGATTAAGACAAAAGTAATCTTCAATTTGCTGTTAGTTGTTTCCTGATGTGGGGAAAACTATGCATATAAAGATTGTTGACTAAAAATGGAAGAAGAACAAATTCTTAAAGCGATCGCACAATGCCTCGCCGATAGTGAAATCGCAGATGTCGATCAATATGAGAGACTGCATTTTCAGATCGTTATGCAAGATGATGTACTTCATTTATATATTAATCGTGAAACTGATGAGGATTGCGATTATCAAAAGTTAACAGATCTTCTTTCTTCAGTAATAATTGATTTAGAAATTGTCGAACCCAAAAAAATCTGGTTTTATAGCCGTATTTTAGGAGAGGTCGAACCAGATTGGCAGACATTAATTGAAATAGAAACAGATAATCTAGCCACTGTAGATACAAACAAAAATCCAGAAATAGAACAAGAATCAGAAAATGTTCCAGAAATCCAACTATTAGCTTCAGAATCTTTGGAATTAGAATCTCAAAAAGATGCTGATATTTTAGTAACAGTAGATGGAGTAGAAAAAGAACCAGAATTTGATTTAGCTCAATACTGCTTTATTCGTAATCAAAGATTATTAAATGCCGAATTGATTCCTCCTCGCCTCAACATTGCTCAACTGATTACTACTTTAGATCGATTTAGTGAATTCAATAGGCGATCGCAATTACTAATTTTAGAAGCTTATTTTCTTAATGCCACTAATCCCGATTTAAGTGATTGTGATTCAGAAGTTAAAGCGTGGTGGACTGATATTCTAGAATTAAGCCCTGATGAAAATCGTAAGCTAGCTATTTGGCTAAGTCGTTACTGTTATAATTCAGAACAAACTCTTGCCATAACAGAAGCAGTTTTTGCAGCCCAAGCTGCAATTGATGATGCTAAAAAAGCAGCTTCCCAAGGGCAAGCACAAGCCAAAAATTCTTCTACCACAGAATATAATCCTAATTTACCGATTTCTGCTGCACAAGGTCAAGATGGAGATACTTCAGCAACCTCTAAGAGACAAAATGGTAAATACAGATCAAAGCCAAAATTTTTCCTTAATCTAGCTTTACCCATTGGTTGGACATTAGTTACTTTAATAATTGTAATTATCGGAATTAATTCGGCTAAATCGACTGCCTTACCAACTATTTGTGATGAGGCAACTGGAGATAAATCTTACTGTTATTTAGCTACAGAAATAGTAAGCGAAAAAATATTAACTGAGTCCACACAAAATAAGCCAGCTTTTAAACCAGAGTCTTTAGATATGAGTTTAGAATACTGCCAAATTTACGGAAACATTGCTGCGGGCTTTGCTTTAAAAGAAGCTTCTTCTTACAATAATCCTCTTTTATCTGTATCTGGAGAAGAAATATTATCGGGTATCTATGTCGTTGATGTGGAACAAGTTAGTCTTGAAGAAGAAAGTACAACTGTAAGAACTGTTTGTATTTTTGAACAAACTGAGACAACATCCTGGCAAAAGGGTATTAATCTTTTAGGTATGGATCAAATCGATCCAGCTTGGCCAGAAGTAGCTTATCAACCCTCAGAAAAACAACAGTCTTTAAATTCTTTAAATCAAGCTTTGGGGGCTTATAGTTTCTTTAGTAATTTTGGTCTTAATACCCTTTTTACAGCAATTATGATCTATGTACTTGCTATTAGTGGAATGGCAATTCGCGCTGATTCTTTAGAAACTATTTATCAAGCATCCTTTATTTTAGGAATTGTCGAATCAATTTTAGCTTATCTGCCTGTTATTGGCTGGTGGGTGCAAGTTCCTTTAGAATGTATTGCTTTAGGTATTACCAGTAGCTGTATTAAAGGATTTCATATTGATTGGAGTGCTGGTTATCGATTTGTATCGGCAACGGCATTGCTCTTAATTGTTTCTCGATTGTTGCTTAATTGGTTATTTTTGGCTTTACTATTTAAGATTTTTAGTTAAGTTGTTTTCTGTGATATATATTCATTAATTCTCTTGAGTTTTATTTTCCCTCTAAAGCTTTAATATAATCGCGGATAGCTTGTTTTTCGTTTTCTTTGACTACATGGGGTAAGACGCTTTTCCAAGCTATGATCTGAGCTTCGGTAGTATCGGGTTTCGTTGCTAAAAATTGAGCTTTCTCTTGATTAAGAGTAACTACTGTTGAGGTTTTACCATGTTGTTGTCGAGCCGATTTAGCTGCTTGAGAGTAAGAATAATGGGCTGCTTGAATATCTCCTAAAAAAATCGATTCATCGATTGCTTTTAAAGTCCAAAGTAGGTGAGAATTTTCTATTTTCTGGGGAGTTGTTTGCAAGATTTGGTTCATCAAGTTTACAGTTTCTTCTGCTTTTCCTGCGTACATAGAGTTAGCAGCTGATAAAGTAAAATAAGCTTCGGTAAATTGCGGATCGCGTTCGGAGATCGCACTAAAATATTCAGAAGTCAAAGAATATCCTGTAGCTTTTCTGGCTGTTTCATCACCAAAATACTGCACAAATTCTAAATAAAAAGAATCAGCAACTAGATTATTAAACCCAAAAGTAGGAATAATTCTTCTTAAATTAAGAGCAGTTTGTAATTCTTTTTCTTGTTTTATATAATCGGGATTTTCTATTTCTGCTGCCACTTTTTGATAGCGATCGCCTTGTAAGAGAATAATCGCGATCGTGCTAATAATAAAAGTAACTAAATAAGTAAAATGCTGTAAATTTATCGATTTTTTGAACCACATTGTAAATTTGTCTGTTATTTTAAGCTGAAAAATAACGGTTTTTTCAGTATAATATCGTAAGCGTATTTATATATACTACCATTTTGTTACAAAATAATCATCTAATGATGATTGACTTTATTATTTCTTGATAAAGATTTAAAGTTTATTAGTGGTTACTTATTCTTCTTTTGTTTTTTGTTGTTAGTGATTATTTATTACCACCTCATAATTAATCTTTCAAATTTCTCTCTTCAAGAGTTACTAATCTACTTTCAATATCTCTGACATCTTCTTTTAATTCGATGAGTAAAGTTGCTAAACGTTCAAACAAAGGATCGCTCCTTCCTATCGCTTGATTGTTGATTACAGGAGGATTATTAAAATTGTCAGAAACAGATTCTCTAGGAGACTTATTAGCAGGTAAATTAGGAGCAGAGCTAGATGGTCTTAAATTTCTGATTTCTGATTCTACACGATTAATTCTTGACCTTAACCTACTGATTTCGGCATTAATACCTGTAATTGATTGAGAGGCTACAGGTTTGTTGTTTGCTATAATCAATATAAAAATTAAGCTAACAACTATAATTATAGTACTAACGTTTGTCCAAATTTTATTAAG
Organism: Hyella patelloides LEGE 07179; assembly: GCF_900659865.1. GTDB lineage: Bacteria > Cyanobacteriota > Cyanobacteriia > Cyanobacteriales > Xenococcaceae > Hyella > Hyella patelloides. The sequence continues at coordinate 160 of NZ_LR214029.1, read as the reverse complement.
TGATTTAACTTTATACATGGCTTTGTATTAAGATCGGCTTGTAAGTTTCTATTGGTTCACACTATCGTTTTATTCAATTCCATAGGGCTTAGTAAAAAAGTTTTTTAGTGAAAAAAGATAATCGGGTAAGTAGCAAGTCAAGGTAATAGGTTCAAGTTTA
>NZ_LR214028.1 GCF_900659865.1 Hyella patelloides LEGE 07179 | reverse complement strand
GTGTTGAACAAATCTTTGGCTTCGTATCTTTCCCTCAATAAAAAGCGATTGATGCTATCGTGTGAGACATTTCCCAGTATTTCTGACAATCTATTACATCCCATTTGTTTGGGTTCTGACAATAAAAACAATGTGTAGTGTTCGAGATTGCATTGTGCGGTGGAAGGTTTGCTGATTTTCCTGATTGTTCGATACCTGTTTTTTTGATGTCTTCTACTTAAGAGTGCATTGTCTCATTATTCTGTCAATGCGTAAGTCCTATAATAAACTGTTATCTGCTTTACCCAATTCCGTTTTTCAGCGTTTGAGTTTTCATCTTGAAGAAGTATCTCTTAGTCAAGGACAAACCATTCATAAATCGGGTGAGTTAATTACAGATGTTTATTTTCCACGTCAAGCATCTGTTTCTTTGGTACTAATTCTATCCGATAAGTCAACGACAGAAGTTGGTTTGGTAGGTAACGAAGGGATGGCAGGTCTTCCCGTTATTCTAGGTGGCAAACAAACCAATAGTGATTCTATCGTGCAAATTGCTGGTACAGCAATGAAACTTCCCAGTCAGATTCTTCAGGAAGAATTTCAAAGAGGAGAAGAATTGCAAAAACTACTTTTGCTTTACACCCAAGCGCAGTTAAGTCAAATCGCTCAAATTGCTGCTTGTCAATCTCATCACGTGATTGAGCAAAGATTAGCTCGATGGTTGCTTCTGGTAAGAGACTGTACGAATAAAAATACATTGCCTTTAACGCAAAAATTGATCTCGATGATGCTTGGTGTGCGTCGTGCTAGTGTCACCGAAGCAGCTATTTCTCTTCAACAAGCAGGAATCATTACTTACAGCAGAGGTCAAATTGTCATTGTCAACTCTCAACTATTAGAAACTTTTGCCTGTGAGTGCTATGGCAAAATCAAAGAAGAATATAGTCGTCTACTTAATCCAAGGCTATAGACTTATGCGAGCTAACGCACTACATGAAATATGGGAAGTTATACTCCTAACGAATTACAAAAAGAAATCGTGTTAAGACTATAATTAACTATTAACTCTCTCAAGGCTAAAGCAGGTTATTTTGTAAATCTGTGGAAGTAATACTGAGGTATACCAATGCCATAAGCTGTGTAATAATTGTGGACGCAATACTATCACAAAAATAACTTACGGTTACTTTGCTAATCTTTTTTCTAAAATTCAATGTAATTTTACACTGTTTTTTAGCTAATTGGTTATACTGGACAAGTCTAAATATAACTATTATTAGTAATTTTATATAATATTTAGTGATTATTTTGAGCTGTTTGTTTGCTTATAAGAATATGTTTGTTAGCTCCTGATATTTAGGACAGTAATTTAATTAGCATTAATTAGCATTGTATAGGAATTCTTCAATTATGAAAGACTCGCCATCTTCCAAGCAGAATTTAACATTTACCAATAAACCCCTAGGAGAAACTTTGATGGAAGCGGGTTTGATTTCTGCGAGCCAAATTGAAATGGCTTTGAGAGAGCAGAAAATCCATAACATAAAAATAGGAGAAATCTTTGCTTTACATAACTGGATTAAACAAGAAACCGCCGATTTTTTTGTGGAAAAGATGCCCTATATAGTTGCAAAGCAAAAGAAAAAACCCTTAGCATACTATTTTAAAGAAGCAGGATTACTAACAGATGAACAAGTTAACAGCATTATCAAACTACAAAAAAGAAAAGAAAAAAAAATTAGATTTCATCGTTTAGCAGTTGAACAAGGCTATATTAAACAATTAACAGTTGATTTTTTCTTGTCAAATTTATTTAATATTTATAATCCCAGTCATTGTTCTTTTGGCGATATTTACCAAATTCTTAAAAGTTATAACGAAGGCAAAACCAATTTTCAGAAAGTTGAGTTAAAAAACGCTCCGTTAATGGGCATTAGTTTAAAAGGAGTGAAGCTTGATGGCTCTAACTTAAGAGAAGCTAATATGAAAGGCTCTAATTTAACTAATTCTAGTTTGATTCAAGTTAACTTAGCCTTGGCAACTATGATTAAAGCAGTTCTGACCAACGTAAATTTAGAGCGAGCTTGTTTAACCAAAGCTAATTTACAAGAAGCTTATCTGGATAAAGCTAATTTTACGAGTGCTAATTTACAAGGTGCTAATTTACAAGAATCTTATTTATTTCAAGCTTATTTTGGTGGTGCAGATTTAAGGGGAGCGCAACTACCTTCAGAATATACCTATGATGTTTATTACGATTCCCAAACTCGTTTTGATGGTAACTTTGACCCCAAAAAAGCTGGTTGGCAAATTAAAAGTTAATTGTATTTTTCTTCTTATGTATGTATCTAACTTTTTAGTACCTTCTTGAATAATTAACTTAAGTTGCTTCATCATGCCAGCAGGATTTTTTGATTTCTGATATTAGCGATCGCAAAATTCGCGTTCTCTAGGATAACTTTTTCTGTTGTTCGTTTACCCTAATAATCACCAATATATTGAGCCATGACTTCCAATCTCAATCTTTTTTCCTCTTTCAAACTAGGGGAATATACTTTACCTAATCGTATGGTGATGGCTCCGATGACTCGTTTACGTGCTAACGGAACTATTCCTACAGAATTAATGGGGACTTATTATGCTCAAAGAGCATCCGCAGGGCTAATTATTACTGAATGCACGATGGTTTCGTCTCTGAGTAATGGTTATATAAATTGTCCTGGTATTTATGACTCTGAACAAGTTGCAGGTTGGAAATTAGTAACCCAAGCAGTACACGCACCGCAAAGCGGATCTCTTCGAGATCGCGGAGGGAAAATTTTTTTACAATTATGGCATAGTGGTCGAGTGGCTCACCCTGCTTTATTGGATGGAGAATTACCCGTTGCTCCTAGTGCGATCGCAGGGAAGGGACAACTCCATACTCCTATCGGTAAAGTAGACTTGGAAACCCCTAGAGCCTTAGAAACTGAGGAAATTGCGGAAATTGTGGAGCAGTTCCGTCAAGGGGCGAAAAATGCCATGAATGCTGGTTTTGATGGGGTAGAACTCCATGGTGCTTTTGGCTATCTCATCGATCAGTTTTTACAAGATGGCTCTAATCAGCGTACTGACGAATATGGTGGCACAATTGCTAATTGCGCTCGTTTTTTGTTAGAAGTGGTCAGAGCAGTTACAGAAGTATGGAGAGGAGATCGCGTAGGCATTAAATTATCTCCTAGCAATACTTTTTACGGAATGTTAGATTCCAATCCTCAAGCCACTTTTAGCTATGTAATCAAGGCTCTAAACGATTTTAATCTGGCATATATTCACCTAATGGAACCCAATGAAGTTGACTTAAAAAATGGAGATGTGATTAATCATGTTCTCCCCACATTTAAACCTTTTTACCACGGAACTATTATTACCAATGGCGGATATGACAAAAAACGAGGAAATCAGGTAATTGCAGCTCAAGATGCTGAGCTAGTTTCCTATGGTAAGTTGTTCTTAGCTAATCCCGATTTACCCCAAAGATTTCTGAAGGATGCAGATTTAAACGAACCCAACCCCAAGACATTTTATGGTCGGGGAGACGATCGCTTAAAGATTGGCTACACAGATTATCCCTTTCTCAATAACTAATTTTGACTCTTGAACCAAGTATCTTCCCAAATACGAACATTGAGATCGAAACCACCACTGGCTAAATATTGACCATTAGGACTAAATGCTAAAGACTGAATCCAACTACTATTTTCTTTGAGTCTGGTAATTATTTCACCTTGTTCGAGATTCCATAAAATAATGCCATCATTACCACCAGTAGCTAAGACGTTTCCATTGGGGTGAATAGCGATCGCTCTTATTTTTCCTGTATGTCCTGTTAATTCTTGTAATAGTTGACCCGATTCTAAATCCCATAACTTGATAGTGCGATCAAAACTAGCTGTCACTAAAACTTTACCTTCTTGAATAAAAGCCAAACCACTAATACGCATTTTATGGGGAGCAAATTCAGAAACAAAAGTAGCTTCGCGTAAGTTCCAAAATTTAACCTTGCCATCATCATCACCGCTAGCTACAAGATAGCCGTTAGGATTAATCGCAATTTCGTTAGTAGGATCGCCAAAATCTGCCAGAGTATATAAAGGAGTGTAAGGAAGAGTAGTTAAATCCCAAACTTTAATTCCATCAGCAGCACCACTGACTAAAGTTTTACCATCTGGAGCAATTTTTAAAGAAGTTACACTACCACGATGCTGAAACAGAGTCGCTTGGTATTCCCCCGATTGCCAATCCCAGAGATTGATGACTGAATCTTCGCCACCACTAACTAAAATTTCAGTTTTTGGGTCAATTGCCATCGTTAAAATACCTGTATTTTGCGCCCGTATTTTAGTAAGATGTTCACCCGTATCTACTGACCAAAAGCGCATATAAGCATCGTTTGAGCCACCACCACTAATCAAAATAGAGTTATCAGGACTAAAAAGAAGAGAATCAATAGAACTCTGATGTTTTGGCAAAATATGAATTAATCGTGGTCTTCTCCAGCTACTTAAAGCAGGCTCTTTTTCTAGGATAACTTCGGGTGGAGTAACCGATTCCGATTCCGCAGGTTCAGTTTCGATGTTGACCTCTGGAGACGAAGGCAGTTCTTGACTCTCAACAGGTATACCGTTAATACCATAAAGAGTAGCTGCGATCGCTGAAACAATCGCTACCTGAAATTTACGAACTTTCTTACCCAATAGTTGCATAATTCTTAAAATCAATCGAAACTTACTTAAATTTAAAGTCTTTTTTCTCCAGTCGCAAATATTATCCTCTTATCAGTTATCAAAACTTGTTACTTCATCTCTCATCCCTCATCCTTTATTTACTATTTTTTAATCATCGTCTTCTGGGGACTTGGTAAGCAAAAAAGTCATAAGCTAGCTTGGTATTGGGAAAAATAGCTCTTGCTTCTTGCTTGAGATCGCTTAGTTGTAGATTGTTTCCTGGAGCGTAGCGGGGGCTGAAATGAGTCATAATTAACTGTTTGACTCCTGCTAAAAGGGCTACTTGGGCTGCCATAGTAGAAGTGGAATGTAATCGCTCAAAAGCCATTTCTGCATCTTGATGGGCAAAAGTCGCTTCATGAATCAACACATCTGCATCGTGAGCCAAATCTACAGCAGCATCACAAAATACGGTATCTGTGCAGTAAACAACTTTTCTGCCAATTTCTGGCTCACCACAAAGTTCTTTGCCGTTAATGATGCGACCATTTTCTAGGGTTACGGTTGCTCCTTGCTTCAGCTTGCCATAAATAGGGCCAGGAGGAATGTTGAGGGCTTGAGCCTTTTCAATATCAAATCTACCAGGGCGGTCTTTTTCGATAACTCGATAGCCATAGGCAGGTACACGGTGTTTTAACAATTGACAGTGAACCGAAAACTCTGCTTCTTCATAAACTAAGCCTGGTTGTACTGTGTGTACCCGTAAGCGAGAACCTAATCTCATGTAAGAGTACTTGGCACAAGCTTGGAGGTATTCTGCTAAACCAGCAGGACCATAAACGTCAATTTTTTGAGCATTCCCTGCCAAACCACTACTGGCGATCGCTCCCATTAAGCCGAAAATATGATCTCCATGCATATGGGTGACAAAAATTCGGCGAATTTGAGAACTTTTAATTTCGCTCCGCAATAGTTGATGCTGTGTCCCTTCTCCGCAGTCAAATAACCAGACCTCTGCTTTTTGAGGTAGTCTTAGGGCAACACTAGATACATTCCGCGCTCTTGTCGGGACTCCCGAACTTGTTCCTAGAAAAGTAATTTCCACTATCTATAATTCATCGCTGAGAAATTATAAAGCGTCATAGCCAGACTACACTGGTACGACGCTTTTTCTTAATATTGGTTTTATATGGTTAAGGTCTTTATATTAGCTGACCTCATTTGTATCTATATCAAGAATCTCAGATATTTTGCAGATCTTAGTTTTTCATAATATTTTCTTTATATTTCGCTATTTTACTTTTTGTAAACTGTTATTTATTTGTAGCCAAAGATACACCTAACTTTTGCGATATCCAAACTTCAAAATCACGGATGGGATAAGGGCGTTTTGCGATCGCTGGATGAACCATGGGTTCGACTAAAATGGTAAACATTCCCAAACGATTTCCCGCTACCACATCAGTAAACAAGCGATCCCCAACCATAGCCACTTTTGTTACGGGTAAGTTCATTTCATAGGCTGCTTGCTGGAGTTTTTTGCGAGAAGGCTTTTTTGCTGCCAAAAAATAGGGTAAGTCCAAAGCCCTAGCGATACTACCAATACGATTATGGCTTAAATTATTACTAACTAACCAAAGGCTAACTACCTGCTTCATTTCCTCAGCCCAGCGAGCCAGATCGGGAGTAACAATCGTTTCTCGAATGGGAACTAAAGTCTCATCCACATCAAGAATTAAACCTTCAATTTGATTAGCTTGCAAAATTTCTGGAGTTAAATCAGTAATAACTCCTCCTAGTACTAAATCTGGTTGTAACAGTAATCTCTTGGACATAAATAAATTTTGTATTTAAGGTTTAATTACCTGAATAACCTGTAAACTTCCGCCAGCATGAAAACTGCGATTTAAAAGTTGAAAGCCACTGTCTTCTAACTTCTCGATTAAATCAGTTTTTAAGAGTTGCCAAGCCGTTTCCGTTTCAAAAAGCCACATAAATATAGCAAGAGGAAACCAAAATAGGCTATTAGTCGGAGCATGAAAATCAATCAAAGTAAATATGCCCCCAGATTCTAGGATACGATACACTTCCGAAAAGATTTGCTCCAATTCTGTTGTGGTCATCTCATGGAGAGCGGAGCTAGTATGCACTATATCGATACTACTACTTGCCAAAGGCATATCCTGAGCTAAACCCTCTACATATTTGGCTTCAGGTACATTTTTAGCTGCTCTTTGTAAAGAAACGGGGGAAATATCCAAACCAGTCACCAAATTGCTTTTTTGTACCAAAAATTTGGTAGTTTGACCACAACCACAGCAGAGATCTAACACTTTAGTATCAATCGTAATCTCTAGATTTTGCAGTGCTAATTGGCGAAATCTGGCTTCTCCGCCTACTGAAAGAGCAGCAAGCCAAGAAATGCCGTCATAGAGACTCTGGTAACGGTAACTGAGAGTTCTAAGAAATGTTGCCAAGTATCTCCCTCCTTGGTTAAGTTCTGTATCCTGTGACAAAGAAAAACCTAGTACAAGATATATTGTTAGAATTGTTAAAGAAACTAAAAGTTAGTATAAAGTAGAACTAAAAGTTAGTACAAAAAAATAAAAGTTAATATAAAGCAGTAAAATTATGGGGCGCGTTGGGGTTTTATTATTAAATTTAGGTGGGCCAGACAAAATAGAAGATGTCCGTCCATTTCTTTACAACTTATTTTCCGATCCAGAAATTATTCGTTTACCAAGTAAAGCATTGCAAAAACCTTTAGCTTGGTTAATTTCAACTCTTAGAGCCAAAAAATCGCAGAATAACTATTTGGAGATAGGTGGTGGTTCTCCTTTAAGAAAGATTACAGAAGATCAAGGAGCAGCCCTAGAAAAAAGGTTACAACAATTAGGGCAAAAAGCAAAAATTTATATTGGAATGCGTTATTGGCATCCTTTCACTCAAGAGGCGATCGCTGAAATCAAACAAGACGGCATAGAAAAATTAGTTATCTTACCCCTTTATCCCCAATTTTCTATCAGTACCAGTGGTTCTAGCTTCCGTGTCCTTGAAGAGATGTGGGCAGAAGACCCCAAGCTACAAAAAATTGAATACACTATAATTCCTTCTTGGTATGACAACCAAGGCTATCTAACTGCAATGGCAGATTTAATCGCCCAGGAATTAGATAAATTTGAACATCCCGAACAAGCAAGAGTTTTCTTTAGTGCGCACGGTGTACCTGTCAGTTATGTAGAAGAGGCTGGCGATCCTTATCAGGAAGAAATCGAAAAATGCACCAACCTGATTATGGAAACTTTAGGGCGTTCTAATCCCCATACTTTAGCTTATCAAAGTAGAGTTGGCCCTGTAGAATGGCTACAACCTTATACAGAAGATGCTTTAGAAGAATTAGGAGAGAAAGGAGTTAAAGACTTAGCCGTTGTTCCAATTAGCTTTGTTTCCGAACACATCGAAACTTTACAAGAAATCGATATCGAATATCGCGAACTCGCAGAAGAATCAGGAATTGAAAACTTTTTTCGTGTTCCTGCATTAAATACTCATCCTACCTTTATTAACTCTTTAGCAGAATTGGTAGTGGAATCTTTGAACTCTCCTCCCTGTACTTTTGGTGAAGTTACTCATCCTAAGAAAAACATGAAGATGTATCCCCAAGAGAAATGGCAATGGGGAATGACCACCGCAGCAGAAGTCTGGAACGGTCGTTTGGCAATGTTGGGCTTTTTGGCGTTAGTTATGGAATTGATTAGCGGAAATGGCCCTTTGCATTTAGTAGGATTACTCTAGATAATCAAAACCCTATTCAAGAACACATAATTAAATCGCTTTTTTTACCCATCTATAAAATTTAGGTGGGGTTTTTATTTTTTTATGAATTGGGTTGGCAAATAACATTATAAAGGAGCTTCGCTCCTAGCTATAAGCTATAAGTTCCCCACCCTATAAGTTATACCAATTCTCGCGCAATAGCTAGATAGATAGAAAATTATTTTTAATTGACGAAAAAACACTCAAACTACTGTTTACACTAACTCCTGACGGGCGTGACTCCTGATATGCCCTAAAGGACTCACCGATGGTCGCGCGACGGCGAAGCCGAGTCCTAAGGCGGAAGCGGTATCCTTTAGGACTCCTAGCTTTAAACCTTCGTCTCTTATTACTTTTAAGAAATGGTATTATCTGTTGCTTTTTACGCAAGACTTCCAAAAATCTGGAATAATTGCGATCGCAAAATACTAATTAAAAACCTTCCCAGTTATATAATTTACCAATGCCAAACATATTGAAATTGCTCGAACAGTTGAGCTACCTGATTTTTGGCAACCATAGATACTCCTTCAATTAGTCTATCTTGGGGTAAAGCTCGATCTGCAATATCTTCAGCAATCGCATAAACGGAGATATCTTTGGCGATCATTTGCTCCAAATCCCGATCTAACTCAGGAGGCTGGGTTTGTTTCCAAGTACCAAAGTGCAAATTAAAGGGCTTTTGCTCTTTAATCAGATAATTAACAGCATTACCCCTAAGCAAGATCGAAATATCGACTTCTGAATTCTGTAAACTCTGACTTAACCAAAGAATAGTATCATCTTGTTCTTCTAAGGTTGCTCGATAGGCGGTTTCTACGATATTTAATACTTTCATTTTTTCTTCGTTAACGAGTCGGAATTACTAATACACCATCACTTTTTTGAACTGCTTTAATAAAGTCTGCGGGGCCACCTTTATGGACTCCATCAATCCAATTTCCCGCTCCTCGTTCGTCTACACACAAGCCACAATTAATCCAATTTAGCGTGACTTTTTTTGCTTGAGCCAGTTCAAATAAAGCAGCAATCCAATCTTTGGTTGTAGGATGATTTTCCTCTTTTATAGTCGTACCTTTAATGGAATTGGCATGGGGAGATTGTTCTTTCATGGTCAGATTAACCGCTCCTTCATAGGCAAAAACTTCAACATTGTGTCCTTGATTTAAGGCACTATGAATAATTCTTAAAGCCGTAGTAGAGTTAGCCGATTCATAGGGAGCATCCATGATGGCAATACTTAAAGTTTTAGATGACATTTTTGGCTCAATTTAATTTATCTTCTTAAAGCTCTAAGCTAGGAGCTTCGCTTGCTAATAGCTTTGTACTTGACGGGAGGAAATGAGGTCAGACCCCCTAAAGGGTTCGTTAGTTGCTCATTGAGGGAAACCCAAGGGGCTGATTCTGTCGTTTCACGGCAGAACTCTTCTGCCCCGCCCAAGACCGCACTAACTCACGAAGTCAGAGGAAGCCCCGTCTTTTCAAGGCGGGGTCTCTCTGACCGCTTCGCCGTAAGGCGTTTACACCCATCGCATTGGGGTGTTTATACCCGTCGCATTGGGTGCAAGCGTCCGACTTAAACTGCGCGGGAAACCCAC
>NZ_LR214027.1 GCF_900659865.1 Hyella patelloides LEGE 07179 | reverse complement strand
CAACAGTCGTAAAGACTAAGATTTTCGGAAGCTGGATACACGGAAACGGGTACGTCCAGATTTCACAGAGAGGGGCGAGAGGTAATACTCTCCCTCGACTCTACCTAGACCCATTACCAAACGATAAGGGACAAAGCCATTATTTTCTAATAGTAAATACAAGAAAATGATTTTGGGACTACGAAAGCCTGTATCGACTAACTGATAAGACTTTTAAAGATAACTCTCTCGGAAAGTGACAAAAGAGGGTTATAGTTGATGTTCTTGTTCTCGATCGAATAAATGAAAACGGTTGAGATCGAACAGTAAGGTAACAGTTTCCTTGGGGTTAAAATGCGAACGTGGATCGACTCTAGCAACTAATTCCTGTCCATCTGCAAGGGTACAATAAACAATCGCTTCATGTCCCATCATTTCTACCACTGTAACTTCTGCTTTCACAGGAAAGGGTTCAGTTTTGGGGGGTAAAAATTCCTCACTGTAAATATTTTCTGGACGAATTCCAAAGGTAATTTCTTTTCCGATATATTCCTTGTATCGTGCTTGTTGTTCTAGGGGAATAGGCAACTTTAAAGACTTGGTTTGAACATATAAGTTATCTTCTTCTTGTTGAATGGTTCCCGTTAAAAAATTCATTGCAGGGCTACCCATAAAACCCGCTACGAAGATATTAGCAGGATTTTCATAGAGATTCTGTGGCGTGTCTATTTGCTGTAAGATACCTTGATTTAAGACTGCAATCCGAGTACCCATTGTCATCGCTTCTACCTGATCGTGAGTCACATAAATGAAAGTAGTCGCCAAATCTTTATGCAGCTTACTAAGCTCTACTCGCGCTTGGGTACGTAATTTAGCATCTAAGTTAGATAACGGCTCATCCATCAAAAAAACCGTTGGTTTTCGCACAATAGCCCTACCTACCGCTACCCGTTGTCGCTGTCCCCCAGAAAGTTGTTTCGGTTTGCGATCCAAAAGTTGTTCGATACCCAACTGTTGCGCTGCTGCTTGTACTCGCTCCTTAGTTTCAGCTCTACTATAGCCTTGAAGCTCTAAACTAAACGCCATATTATCAAATACCGACATATGGGGATAGAGGGCATAAGATTGAAACACCATCGCTATATTGCGATCTTTTGATGATATATTGTTAACATTGCGATCGCCGATATAAATATTACCACTACTTACAGATTCTAAACCTGCCAGCATCCTTAATGATGTCGTTTTACCACAGCCAGAAGGTCCTACCAGTACGAGAAATTCTCCTTCTGCAACCTCAAAATTGAGATTTTTTACCGCCACAAAGCCGTTTTCGTATTGCTTAGTAACCTGTTCAAAACAAACCCTTGCCACAATTTTATATTCCGCTTGCTACTCTCTTAATTTTGACCATAGCAGAGAAAAGACGAGAAATAATTAAAAATTCTTATAGTAGTCTTTGGTAAGCATCGTCTGGAAAATCGTGAAAATAGACTTCTTACATTTATTCCGATCGATTCTATTAGGGACGAAGTAACAAGTAGCAAATTATTAATTATGACCAAATAGGTTCTAAATTTAAAACAAATCCTGATAAGATGCTTTCTCCTGAGATACTCTGAGGAGAATTTAACAGTTCAACCTCTTTTCCCAAACGATATATTTCTATCTGCTTGTCTTGAGGATTAATTAACCAGCCCAAAACAGCACCATTAGCTATATACTCTTGCATCTTGTTTTGTAAAGTTACCAAATTATCCGTAGAAGAACGTAACTCGATGACAAAATCAGGACAAAGAGGTAAAAACTTCTGTTTTTCGTCTGTAGTTAAATTATTCCATTTAGCGACGGGAATCCAGGCTGCATCAGGAGAACGTTTAGCTCCATTAGGTAGTTTAAAACCAGTGGAAGAATCAAACACAATTCCTAATTTGGCTTGACGATTCCAGACAACCAAATCTGCTATTAAATCTGAGTTGATTTTTCCTGTTTCTCCACCAGTAGGAGGCATAATTATTAACTCTCCATCGACTGTAAGCTCTAATCTAAGATCGCGATTAGCCTGACAAATTTGATAAAACTGCTCATCAGATAATCTAGCTACAGGAGGCATATTCAACACATAAGCTGCCATGACAATAACTCCATTGATGACAAAGTTAAGTTGCTTGCTGTCTTTTCCTTTTTCCTTGCTCCTTGCTCCTTCTTTCTTAATTCATGCTCCACAACAGCGATCGATTCCCAGACTATCTAATATTAGATCGCTTACGGCATTAGCGATCGCAAATTCGCCATAAAAGCTACGGCTAAAGTCAAAAGATGCCATTTCTGTCACAATAGCAATAACTAATGAACCCAGATCGTTTTCTCCTTCCAGACGTTGACGAACAAAGATTTCGGAAGCTCTAATAGCAATGGTTTCGTTAACAACTTCAGGAATAAATTCCTCATCTAACCATGTATGCAATGACTCCTTAAGCCATTGTTTTTCTTTTTCTGGTTTTTCAATGGGAGGTAAAGTAATAGGGGGTATGGGTTGAGCTTCTTGATTCATTACTTTATTCACAGTTAGTTATTAACTACTAGCTTCTTTTTATACTTGTATTTAAGCATTAATATTGTGCGTTGTAGCAGATTATGAATATAGATTTCGATATACCTACAATTATTGAAGGATACAGTAAAGGTTATTTTTTGATGACAGATGATGGGGAAGATAACTTAGGTTGGTATTCGAGTAATCAGCGTACTTTAATCCCTTTAGATGAACGCTTTCGTTATCCCAAATCTTTACGCAGAGTAATTAATCAAGAACGTTTTTCCGTAGCTATTAATCAGGATTTTCAGGGAGTTTGCGATGGTTGTGCAAATCGAGAAACTACTTGGATTTCACCAGAGTTAAAACAAATTTATCTTGCTCTCAATAAAGCAGGATGGGCATATAGTTTTGAAACTTGGCAAGATGATAAGTTAGCAGGGGGTATTTTAGGGCTTGCTATAGGTGGTGTATTTATTGGGGAATCGATGTTTTTTAATATTCCCGACGGCTCTAAAGTGGCAATGGTAAAGTTAGTAGAGCATTTACGAAAACGAGAATATACAGTATTTGATGCTCAACTACAAAATCCCCATTTAGAGCGTTTTGGCTCTTACGTTATCAAATCATCTCACTACAAAGCCTTGCTCAGAAAAGGATTAAAACTAAATTGTCATTTTGATATTTATCCTTCGGCTTGATTTGAATAACCACCAACAAACAGCAACGAACAACGAACAATGAACAGTAATATCGTATTTATTCCAAACCTTAATTTAAAAACGATTTATGAACTCTCCCCAAAGAACACTACTTTTTATATCTACTCCTGTTGGTGCGTTAGGTACAGGACAAGGAGGAGGTGTAGAATTGACAGTACAGAATGTGGCACAAGAGTTACAGCAACGGGGACATCAAATCGAAGTAGTTGCACCCACTGGCTCTGTGTTAAAAGGAATTCGTGTTACGGAAATTGCAGGAGAACTACAAATAGCAGTGCAAACTCAAGGGCGTAATGTACCTATCTATATGCCTGAAAATCCTGCTTTAGCTAATATGTGGGAATATGCTCGTCAGGTACAGGATAATTATGACCTAATAGTTAATTTTGCCTTTGATTGGCTGCCATTTTATCTCACACCTTTCTTTCGTACCAAAGTAGCTCATTTTATCAGTATGGGGTCAATGACAGAAGCTCTAGATGCTGTTATGAATCAGATTGCTGAGAAATATCCTAACTGTATTGGAGTTTATACCAAATCTCAGGCAGAAACCTTTCCCTTTGCAAATAAGTGCGAAATTTTGAGTAGTGCGATCGATTTATCCCTGTATAATTTCTGTGATACTCCAGGTGACAGTATGGCATGGTTAGGGCGTATCGCTCCCGAAAAAGCCCTCGAAGATGCGGTTACAGCAGCCAGTATTACAGGGATTCCTCTCAAAATTTACGGCAAAATTCAAGATCGAGCCTATTGGCAAAAGATACAGCAAGATTTCCCTGACGCACCTATAGAGTATATGGGGTTTCTTTCTACAGAAGAATTACAACAAGAGTTAGGCAAATCCCGCGCTTTAATCATGACTCCCCGTTGGATTGAAGCATTTGGCAATGTAGCCATAGAAGCTCTAGCTTGTGGTGTCCCTGTAATAGCATACCGTCGCGGAGGACCTTCGGAAATTGTGAGAGATGGCAAAACAGGTTTTCTGGTTCAACCAGATAGTATTAATGATTTAGTAACTGCAATGAAAAATATCGATACTATTGAGCGAATTGATTGTCGTCAACAAGCAGAAACGGAATATTCTTTAACTGTTTTAGGGGATAATTTTGAAGCTTGGTTTGATAAAATCCTTGGATGATTAATTAGATATGTAATCTAGCGTTACTAATTTTGATAATAATGCTTTTTAGGTTTCTAAATTTTGAATTGCTGTATTGCATTCCTCTATTTTATTCTCTAATTTCATTTCTTGATATAGTTTTCTAGCTTTTCCATAAGCTGCTTTAGCTTCTGATGATTGTTGTAATTGTTGCCAAGCTTCACCTAAGTTAAACCAGGTAATTGCTTGTGTTCTACTATCCCCTAATTGTTGCGTAATATCTAACGACTTTCGATAGTAATTAATTGCTTGTTGATATTCTTCTTGAAAATAAAAAAGATTCCCTAAATTATTTAATGATTTACTAATACCACTGCGATCGCCTATTTTTTGTGCAATATTCAAAGACTGTTGATAGTAATCAATTGCTTTCTTATATTCCTTTAAAGAATAGTAGGCATTTCCTAAGTTATTTAAGGAATCGATTTTCCCTTTAATATCATCTATTTGCTGAGTAATATTTAATGAATTTTGATAATAGCTAATTGCTGGTAGGTATTCTTTTAAAGAATAGTAAACATTCCCTAAATTCATTAAGCAATTGGCTTCTGCTTTTCGATTTTCTATTTGTTGTGAGATTGCTAAAGATTCTTGAAAATAATCAATTGCTTTTTGATATTTACCTAAAGAATAATCAATATTCCCTAAATTCATTATACACGAGCTTTTTCCAGCAAGATTATTAATTTGTTTTTGAATTTCTAACGATTCTTGATAAAAATCAATTGCTTTTTGATATTCTCCTAATGAATAGTAAACACTACCTAAATTCATTAAACAACTAGCTTCTGCTTTTCGATCTCCGATTTGTAGCCCAATATTTAAGGATTTTTGGAAGTAATTAATTGCTTGTTGATATTTACCCAAAGAATAATAAGCACCTCCTAAATTATCTAGAGACGCTGCTTTTACATAAAGGTTATCAATTTGTTGTGCAATTTTTAATGATTGTTGATGAAACTTAATTGCTTCGTCGTATTCTCCTAAAGAATTGTAAGCACTGCCAATACCTGTTAAAGAGACAGCTTCTCCTTTACGATCTTTTATCTGTTGTGCAATATCTAATGATTTTTGATAAAAATCAATTGCTTTTTTATATTCACCCAGGGAATAATAAACATTGCCCAAATTGCCAAAACAATAAGATTGTCCTGGCTCATCTCCTATTTGCTTTACAATATTCAAGGATTGTTGATAGTAATTTATAGCTTGTTGATACATTCCCATAAAAAAATAAACGCTACCTAAATTATTTAAAGAATTAGCTTCTCCTTGCAAATCATTAATGCTTATGGCAATTTCTAATGATTTTTGATGGTAATTAATAGCTTGCTTGTAGTTTCCAATAGAATTATAGGCAATACCTAATTGCTCGTATAAGTTCATAATAGTTGGTGAGTTATGTTTGTTTGTTTGCTGTTCATCACCACTATATTCACTCAATAAGCGTAGTAATAAATCAATTCTTTCTTTTTTATCTTCCAATGGGAAACTACTAAAGTTTCTCTCATAAAAAATATTGTTATCTATCCTTGTGTCTATAACAGAATGAACTGTTTTAAAATAAAAAACTTTCCGATTCCACGCCCAAAAGTCAGGAGCATATTTTGCGAGACGAGTTAAAGCATAGTCAGGTAAAAAGAAGATTATAGGATGAGCAACTGTATGGGCTAAATCATCTCTTACATAGTTAACATTAGCTAAAACAGCTGGATATTCTTTTAAAATCCCAATTGATTTTTCTAAGCCAGTAATTAGTAAAATTAGTTTTTTGTTAGAAACAACTTGTATTCTGTTTAATGCGGTAAGCAACTCGTCTCGCAAAAAACGGAGATTAGGATCGGGAAAATCTAAAATTTCAAATTGAATATCTTGACAATCTGAATGAGTTATTAATTCTTTAATTAAATTATCTCTATCTTGAGTAAAATTAATTTCTACTAAACCAATATTTAATCTATCATCAACAAAATCTACGAAAGTCAAAAGCTCAGTAAAAGCTTGCTGATTAATTTCCCAAAATAATTTATTATTTTCTACTTCATCAACTGTATTAACTATTTCCCGATTATTGCTGTTCATTTGCTAGTGCTTCCCGAAAAAGAGAGCTTGATTTTATAACAGGATTAATATAGTTCCAGCGATTATCCCCGTTGTATTCTAAAACAGATAGATTTGACAATAATAATTGTCCGATTGGATCTTTATTTATATTTTTAGTTAAACAGACCTGCGCTAAAACAGAATAATATTCATTTAGTGTAATTCTCTCAAAGTTGAACTTTTCTTCTTTGATGGCATAGCTAACATCTTCAGTAGTTACTTTACTTTCAGAAGCTGTTAAACAAGCTCTTGCTGTCATTTGCATTAGTTGACGTACATGACCACCACTTGCTCTTACTAAATCCAATAGTTGCTGACGAGATTCAAATACAGCATCAATATCAACTCGCTGTTCGATTAAACTAGCGAAAATTTCTAACCTATCTTCTTTGTATTCTAGATAGCAATTATTTAGTTCATATTCATAGATATTAACCATCGGCATAATATTAGGACTACCGAAATTTTTATTTAAGTTTCGAGCGGAATAAACGGCAGAAATAGGAGCAGTGTAGATAATAGTAGTATGTAAACTTTGTAATTGAGCAGCATAATCAAAAAATAGATGATTACCTACATTTACAGGAATTCGATCTAGGTTATCCAAAATAATTAAAAAACCTTTTTTGTACTGTGGTGCTTTTTTTTGTAATTTTCTCACAGCATCATCTAATAAAAAGTTAATGTCTGCTTGCAAGCGACTAATATCTTTCTGTAAAGTTTGTCTAATTACCTGTTTTTGTTTTTGAGAACCTTTTATTTGAGCTAGTAATTTTGCTAATAATTTAGAAATAAAAGGGATTTTAAAACCAGCTTCAGCATCAACTTGTAAGCTAATACCTTGTTCGACACTTTTTTCCGTTTCGTTAGTAATATCTTTAAACCATGATTCAAAACTATTTAGTAGTTGCCGATCGAATTTAGCTCCTATCTTGTATAGTTCATCTGCAACTTTTTTAATAATAAGTAAATATAAATCTGTATATTCAGCATCATTAATATCTAATTCGATATCTGCTTCTAAATAAACAATATAATATTCTGATTCTAATTGTTGCTGAATTTTTCTGAGTTCCGTACTTTTGCCACAACCTCGATGTCCTGTAAATAAAATCGTACAATATTCAGTTGATTCAATATATTCTAATTTTTTAGTAATGTTTTTAATTGTTTTTGTACTGCGAATCGAAGATAAATCTACATAATATCTATCAATATCCTCTCCCACTAAAGGTTCAGGAGTACAGATACGATAAGCTTCTTTTAGAGTAGTAGCGCGATTGGGGGAAAGAGAACTCATGAACTATTGTTGAACTAACTACAGCTAGTCTACCTAATATTGATTGTTCTAAACGATTCATTTAAAAAAACAACGATTAGTATTTGAGGCTAATAAATAAATAAATAAATAAATTAATTTACAATTTTTTTAGATGATGAAGAAAACACAATTCGCAAGCCTAAAACTATTGTAGTAACTAACGTAAGAGCGATCGCTCTTAATTGATGATGCCAAGTAAAGTTTAACTCTCCGAGATAATGCGAGCCTAAAAATATAGAGTGTATCGCCACTAAAACTAAAGCAGGGACAGAAAGTAAATGAACTTTACGCCAATACTTACCTAATTTCTGTTGTAGATAATCGTTACTTGTCACCGCAGCAGGAGTCATTAACAATAATGCAACTACCCCTAACAATAAACCTCGTTGATGGTTAGGAATCATAAAAGATACTGCTTGCAGATTCCAATTTAGGGAATGATCTAACATATGCAAGGTATGAGCGATCGCCAAAACATAAGACCCCACACCAATCAAACGACGGTATTGTAAAGGAGTAGACCACCATTTACTAATCGGTCTAGCAATTAACGCTAACATCAGTAACAACAATGCACCATGTCCTGTATAGTCGATCATAGCTTGGGTACGTATCAAAGTTAGAAGCCCAATAACGAGAGTAATCCAACCACCTAAGTTAAATAACTGACTCTTGCGATCTGCACTGAGACGAGATGCAGACACTCCCACTCCCACCATAGTTGGCATTGTTCCTAAGCCAAACGCCAGCATGGTTAATACTGCCATGATTATGCTTCCTGTTTCGGCTGCTTTAATCTGAGCAATGTAGAGAAAACCACAAGGAATTAAGCCCCAAAAAAGCCCTAAAATTAGAGGAGTCCACCAAGATTTGGTGTTGGCAACTTTACTCATTGCCATACTTAGCTTTTGATGTAGTTGTCCCTGCAAAGGATGAAAAATTGGTAACTTGGGTAATATTTTGGGAGCAATTCGGGATAAACCCAGCCAAATCAGCAATAAACCAGTTAAGATACCCATTACTTGCCGTAATTTTGCTGTAAAGATTAAAGAACCGACGCTACCAAGAGCAATCCCTACTAAACCATAGCTAATAACTCGACCTAAATTGAGTAATAGATGAAAGCTAAAACTTGCAAGCCAATTTTTTTGACTCTGACCAGATAAAGTAAAAGATACCGCTAAAGGGCCACACATTCCCGCACAATGACCAAAGCTGCCAAAAAGTCCTAAAGTACTAATAAGTAATAGATCGATAGCAATAGACATTAACTCAGTTATCAGTTATCAGTTATCAGTTATCAGTTATCAGTTGATGATGTGCTACTAATCACTGAATAGATAGCAAGGTACAAGGTACATCAAGGTAGTGTGAGCATCTTGCTCGTAATAATCTTACAAATAATCATGACACGAAAATGCAACACCCAATCTTTCATAGCAGTTTACTACTACTCAGCCTTTTCTCTACTCAAGTGTTGGCACACAATGTTCAAACTAATGTTGATGTAGGGGTTACTTTTCATATTGAACCAGATCATAGTCCTCGTGTGGGGGAAGAAAGTCAAGCTTGGTTTGCTCTAACTCGTCGGGGAGGAGAGTTAATTCCTTTGTCTCAGTGCGATTGTGATTTAAAAGTGTATTTAGAATCTCAAGGTGAATCTGCTGATGAGCCGATTTTAAACCCGACTTTAATCGCAATTTCTCCTGAAAGATATCAAAACATTCCTGGTGCAAATATTGTTTTTCCTCAGCCTGGTATTTATCAATTAGAGTTAACAGGGAAACCGACTCAAGAGGGAGATTTTACTCCTTTTCAAGTTAGTTATCCCGTCACAGTTAATCCTGGTAATTCTGTACAGAAAAAGCTAGAAAATCAACCATTAGAAACTAATAAATCAGAAAATAGCCAACCTGTAGTTTCCAGTCCAAAACAAATTGATAATAATCAAGAAACTATATCTAAATCTTCTCAAATTTATCCTTGGCTTGTTGGTATTTTAGCTAGTGGATTGGGAATTACTGCACTGTTAAAACTCACATTCCGCAGAAAAATTTAATTTCTTCGTGATTTTTTGAGCAATTTAGTCTACACACTTTAAGAGATAGAGAATACAGCGATTTTAGAAACAGAATAAGAACTAATATATTATTTGGTGTTTTTGAAGATTGGCGATTGCTATAAACGGCTATATTCAAGCAAATTCATTTAATTATTTCCTTGAGAAAATTATCTGCGGAATGTCAGTTAAAATTATTTAGAAAGTAGAAAAAATTGGTTAGGTAA
>NZ_LR214026.1 GCF_900659865.1 Hyella patelloides LEGE 07179 | reverse complement strand
CGAGCCACGGCTTCAGTAGCAGGAGTACGGGGAGCAATGGGTTTAATTAAGAGTTCAAAAGTTGAGACTTCCATAAATAATAAATAGTAAGTAATGCAAGTTAACTACTTATTACTTCTGGTTTTTTTGATTGTTTTATGCGTTAATTCATAACACTTAATTAATTAAGTATCTAATTAATGCGATCTCGGCAAAGCCGAGCGATGAGGCGATCGCTATTTCTGAAACTTCCTCCAATTCCAGGGCTTCTGATACCTTCTAGAATGAACTCCTACCTTGTTATCTCTAGCTAGATTTTCGGCGATCGCTAATCCTTCTTTGTCGAGGCAGTTATCCGAATACCGTTCGTAGTGCCACGCCATACCTGCTTCTATCATTGCTGAATTTAGATGTATTTCTTGTTCGGAATTAGATTTGAGGGGTACAAACAATTCTGCTATCGTTCTACCATAGCGGTCTATGCCGACTCTAATTAAATGTACCGTTCCATTGCTCTTATCAATCAGACTTCGCAGATAGTCTCTAGCCTCAACTCCTAGTGTTTGCTTCAATTCGGGGGCATCAATTCCACAAAATCTAATCTTAAGTTCTTGATTGCCCTTGACGACTCTAAGGGTGTCTCCATCGTAGATACTGCCTGGCTTGACGCTCCATACATCGAGTTTTTTTGGCTCGACGGTAGTCGAATTAGTAGATGGCGATCGCTTATTGAACTGAGAATAACCAATTAAACCCAAACCAATGAGTAAAGCTGCACCGTTGATAAAGGTCTTAAAGTTCATTGTTTATCTGGATATCAAGTAATCTTAACTTTCCCCAAAGAGTTACTGGAAATTCACTTACTTAGTGGTATTGTTTTAGCGTGTCTCAAGAGCGATCGTTATTTCATCATTTTCAACCTTTATTTAACACAACAAAATTAGGTTTTTGTTGTGATATGACTATCAATACCTATCCGAAACTGACTGACGCGAAACAAGATACGGAGTTAATCCGATTTTGGATATCTCAAAAGTCCAAAACTACTCAAAAGACTTATATCACCATTTCTCGGCAGTTCCTCACCTTTGCGGGTAAGGAGTTAGAAGAGGTAAAACTCGAAGATATTTTATTGTGGTTGGAATCGTTTCAACTGCGGGGTAAGAGTCAGAATACGATTAATAATAAATTGGCTGCAATCAAGTCCCTGTTTAGCTTTGGGGTTAAAACTGGTTATTTACCCGCTAATCCCGCATCGATGATTAAAACTACGAAGGCTAAAGATGCTCTTAATGAAAGGATTCTACAAGCCGAAGAGGTAAAACAGTTAATTAATGAAGCTGCCCAGATGCGCGATCGCTTAATATTAGTACTTCTATATATTCTGGGTTTGCGGATATCTGAGTTAGTAGGTTTGAATTGGTCTGATTTTCAACCAACAGATGAGGCAATAGCCGTAACTATCTTTGGTAAAGGTCACAAAACCAGGACATTACTGATAACTCATCAATTGTATTCAGAACTAAAGCAGCTTCCTTCGAGTGAGAAAACCGAAGCGGTATTTTTATCTCGCTTTGGCAATCGCTTAGATCGTCATGCCATCCATCGGCTGATTAAGAAAGCGGTAGAGAAAGCTGGTATCAATCCCCATACTTCGGCTCATTGGCTGCGTCATGCTCATGCTTGCCACAGTTTGAATAATGGTGCGGGAATCGATTTGTTGATGAAGTCTTTGGGTCATAGTTCGTTGGCGGTAACTTCCAGATATCTGCACGTTAAACCCTCGGAGTGTACCAGCAAGTTTATAGATTTAAGTTAGCGATCGCTATAAGCGTATGGTAACGATTGTAAAAATATACTCCCATATCTCCTTCAAACCCTTATACTGAATTGAAAAAAGTAGTTAATGTAGTTATAGTTATCGTCAATTTTTATAAGTAATTAACAAGACATGAAGTGCAACTTGGATTCAATTATTAGTATTTTGCACCAAGTAGAATCTTGTGAAACAAATGATTCAATTGTCTTTACTAATGGAGTAGTTTATAACGGAAAATATTACCCAATTAAAGATGAAAAAGAATTTGCAATAATATATACAAATATATTGTGTATTCGTGATTATGGTCTAGCTGATGTCCGTGTTCTTCAAAAAGGACTAGCTATTGCACTAGACCGCATTACACCTAAAGGAAGTCGTTTTTTAGTCAAAGCATTAATACTTAAAGCTATAGATCGAGGATATTTTAGCGAAACAGCGATCGCTAAAGCTGGAGAATTGAAGCAGCATACTGTTAATTGTTATCTCGAACAGTTATCCAATGAACAATTTATATTAGCACCTAAAGGTTTTCCAATAACTGAAGCAGGAAAGCATGAATATCAAAGCTGTGTATTGAAATCAAAAGGAAAAGAAGCTCTAGAAGACCCAAGCTATTTAGTAGAGGAATCAAATATGACTGAACACCGCACAATTAAAACAGATGCATACTATGAACAGAGTGGAAATATTGGTATCGGTCACATGAGTGGTGGCGAGATTAAAGGTAATGCCAAAGTCGCTGGAGTTATTAATGAAGCTGAAGAACGAGATTTAGCTGAAGCAGCAGCCGAAATACAAGCTTTAATTAGACAACTAGAGCAGGATAATCCTACTAACACCACCACAGAACAAATGGTAGTAGCGACTCAAGCAATAGAACAAATAGAAAGCAATCCTACTTGGAAACAAAAAGCAATCGCAGCATTTAAACAAGGTAGTCTCAACGTGATAGAAACTCATCCTATAGGTACATTTATTATTGGAGCAATAGAAGGTTGGCAAAAACAGCAAGCAAAGTAATTTTGTGTCATATGTAGTTTCAGGAAATAGCTGATGAGTGCTGAAAATATGCCAATTGCTAACGAAGATAGTTTAGCTAAAAAGGATTGCAGTAAGCCAGAAAATAAATGTAATTCGCATTCACAGAATGGCAATTGTGGCATTAATGAGATGAAGGAGGGTCAGATTAAAGGTAATGCTAAAGTTGCGGGACGAATTGATGAGAATCATACTATACATAATTACCCACAAAATAAACCGACAATTAAAGGCACTTATAAAAATCAACACGAAGAGTTTAAGTTAGAATTTCCCCATACTGAAGAAAACTACCAAAGATTATTAAATTCATTAAAAGAAATTGCTAAAGATAGTGAATTGAGATATAGAGATATCGAAAAAAGTAGTATTAAATTTACTATTGAAGGGTCTGAAGAAGGACTTAAGAGAATTGTCAATTCTTATAATTCGGGTGAATTAACACCGATTTTAAAACAAAAATTTAATCTTGAACTTAAAGATGTCAAATTGATAGATGATAATAGTTTTGAGTTTTATAGAGAAAATCAAAAACAAAAGTCATTGGCTCTTATTGTCGCTGGCGATATCAGTCAGGCTGATATAGATATTTTAAAAGCTGCACTTATTGATACTTCAGATGATGATGCTAAAACTCAAAACTTGAGTAATCCTTTATTATTATCTAGGTACATCGTGCAAATTGCCTCCGAATGCGCTCCTGTGATCAAAGCGGGAGGTTTAGGAGATGTAGTTTACGGATTGAGCAGAGAATTAGAAAATCGTGGTAACTGCGTCGAATTAATTCTACCCATGTATGACTGCATGCGGTACGACCATATATGGGGCTTGCATGATGCTTATAAAGACCTGGGTGTACCCTGGTATGGTGGCGAAATCAAATGTGATGTTTTCTGTGGCTGGGTACACGGTAGACTTTGTTTCTTTATTCAACCTAAAAGTCAAGACCAGTTTTTTAATCGAGGCTATGTCTATGGCGGAAATGATGACCCGATGCGTTTTGCTTTCTTTAGTAAAGCAGCAATGGAATTTTTGCTTAAAAGCAATAAACGCCCTGACATTATTCACTGTCACGATTGGCAAACTGGCTTGATTCCCGTAATGCTATACGAAATGTATCAGTACTATGGAATGGAGCGTCAGAGAGTTTGCTATACCATTCACAACTTTAGACATCAGGGTAGCTGTGGGAACGAGATTTTAGAAGCCACAGGTTTAAATAGACCAGAATACTATTTTCATTACGATCGCCTGCGAGATAATTTTAATCCTTTTGCCCTCAATTTAATGAAAGGAGGAATTGTCTATTCTAATTATGTAAATACAGTTTCTCCCCACCATGCTTGGGAAGCTCGCTTTACTGACGTAGGCTATGGTTTGGGTCATACTTTAGAAATTCATCGAAATAAATTTAGCGGTATTCTCAATGGCGTAGACTATAAACTGTGGAATCCTGAATCAGACGAGCTTATTCCCTCTCAGTATGATTTAAATAATATGGCTGGGAAGGCTAAAAACAAGAAAGCGTTGAGAGAAAAATTGCTGTTACAAGATTCTGAAAAGCCCGTTATTGCCTATATCGGACGTTTGGACGAACAAAAAGGCGTACATTTAGTACATCATGCAATTTACTATGCTCTACAGCGTAATGCTCAATTTGTTCTGCTAGGTTCGGGAACTTCTACCGAGGTTAATAATCGATTCCTCCACGAAAAATATTTTCTCAACGAGAATCCCGATGTTCATTTAGAAATTGGCTTCAACGAAGAATTAGCACACCTAATTTATGCTGGGGCGGATATGATGGTTGTTCCCAGTAATTTTGAACCCTGCGGATTGACTCAGTTGATTAGTTTAAAATACGGTACAGTGCCAATTGTACGGGGTGTTGGCGGTTTACTCAGTACCGTGTTTGACCGTGACTACGATCAAGACCATGCTCCTGAAAAACGTAATGGCTATGTCTTTTATCAGCAGGATAATAAGGCTTTAGAATCTGCTATGGAAAGAGCGATCGGTTTATATTATGAGTATCCAAAAGAATTTAAACAACTAGCACAGCAAGGTATGGAATGCGATTATTCTTGGAAGAGTGCAGGCTCTCAGTACATCAATATTTACGAGCATATTAAAAATATTAAGTACGAATTTTAGAAAGTAGGGCATTCTTATCGATCTTACTTTGACCCAATTAGGTGCAATAATTTCCTCACCGACTCATCTTTGTAGATGGTTACATCGGTTAACTGCTCATTCAAGCGCATTGCAAGGCGGTTTCTTCGCGATCGCGCCCTATCTCCCACCCCTAATATCCAATGTAATCTCAATTAATATTGCGATCGCTATGATTTAGCACCTTAACCCGCCTAACCTTTCCCCTGTATGGCGAAAAAACTGATACCAAGGTTTCAAGCTCATCATTCACTTTATCTAGCTGAACCTGCAAAGAATTAACTTGCTCCTGCTGCTTCTGTAAGGCTGTCTGGTAGTCAGATACTTTAAGAGAGTGTTCGTACTGCTGTTTTTGGTAGTTGAGTTTAGCCTCATCAAGTCTTGCGATCGCCTTCTCCAAATTAATAGAAGCTTCTAACTCTCTACGCTTTAAGTTTGCTAACTCCTGAATCTTCTCTGACTCAAACACCGAGGAGTAGAAGGGGTCTTTAAAATGAAGCTGCTTATCGAAATTCTCAATCTCGCGAGTAATAACATTGAGGTTAAATTGTGCCTGTTTGAGTGCTGCTAATTCTGTCTGAAATGTAGGTATAGGAACTGGTTTGAGTTGGTTGAGGGGTAAACTGGCTTGGGCGATCGCTGTTTCCAATCTTTCCTTTTTGGCTTGTAGCTTGGCTCTGGTGGAAGTGCGATCGCTGATTATATCTCCGACATTAATTCTCTGACCTTCAGTTACTTTGAGTTCTTCTAACTGATTGAGAGTAAGAGTGATAACGTGACGGCTGTGACTGTAAGGGGTGGTAGTTTCGGTAACTGGTTCGGGTTGGTTTGCTTGGGTTTTTTCGGTGTTGGCATTAACAAGGGTAATAGCCCCAATACCCAAAGTTACATATCCCAAGAGTTTTACAACAGACCAGTTACCTTTCTTCATCGCAGTACTTAATATTGTTCTGCTTCTTTTTTAGTTTATGGATTGGGTATAGGTAAGTGATTTGAGTTTGCGATCGCTGTGTAGGAAAACACTACATCATATATTTTCTCTTTTTACTATCTGTATGTTAAAGTTTTCTTCTTCGGTAGGAGTTTGAAAGTAACTATTTACTTGATGAAAAATCTCTTCAGTATCGAAATCAGCGCGACTGGGTATGGTTTTTCTACGCTGTTCGATCTGTTTTAAACAGAGTTCGTCACTTACTTCGAGATAATATAATTTGTGCGGTATGTCATACTCGGAAAATATCTCTTTGAACCAAGCTCGTTGATTACGAGTATTACCTGGAAAATCCATAACTACGGAAATACCAGAATTTAAAAGATTTTGGACGTGCTTCTTTAATAAAGGCTTGAGACGAGAGGAATACTTTATATAGTCAGCAAATACCTTAATTTCTTCTGGGTAAATAGCCGACAACCATTCATCTTCGGACAAGAGTATTGCATTATATTCTTTCGCCAGAGAGATCGCTTTTGTCGATTTACCAGACCCCATCTTGCCACAAAAGAAAATTAGTTTTCCTTGTTTATTCATCGCTCTCAGTCTTTTTCGCTACTATAAATACTGCTTTGTTTTTGCCTGGTTGCCATTGATAATCAATCGCAAATCCCCCATCAGTTAGACTTTCAATCAAATGCTGCGTGGTAAATACCCTGACTAAGGGAAAGAAGCCCAAAGCCTTGCCAATGGGTGCGATAAGTTTAAACCAACTCATACTATCTCCTATACAAGCAGTACTGGTAACAAAAATCCCTCCTGGTTTGAGCATTTGATAAACTTTGGCGATCGCTTCTTCTTTGTTTTCTAGTAAATGCAAAATACTCAGTCCCAATACTACATCATAGGTATTAGCCTCCGCTTCTAATTCTTCAATGGTTAATTGTTCAAAAGTGACATTATCAATATCTTGTTCTTCCGCTTTACTTTTAGCAATAGCAATCATGTTCGCTGAGATATCTATGGCACGAATATGTTTAACGTAGGGTGCGTGAATGATAGCAGTTCCTCCCGTACCGCAGCCCAACTCCAGTACCTCCATGTTTGGCTTAAAGTAATCCTGAGTAACTTTTAATTTTTTCTGATACGATGCTTCATCAGCAATGGGTTGTTTGGAATATTTTTCGGCAATCTTGTCCCAAAATTTAGTAGAAGTAGTCATGGTTATCTCCTGTTATTGAATTTCTCCAAACGACAAATGATAAATGTTTTTTAGTGTTCAATGTATTCCCGCCATTTCCAAGCTAGCCAGATAATTACTGACAGAGCAATTACTTCAACTGTGGCAAAAAACAGATCGTCGAGATCCTTTTATCCCATACCAATAACTAAGGCGATCGTTATTGCACCGATAATAATGTTTGCTCAACGGTTAATTCTGTAATTTAAGATTCGAGACAGAAGAACCATCAAAATAGGAATTTCTACCACAACTGCTCCTATCAGCATGACTTCTTCAGTCACTTGAGTCCCATTGACGACTCCTGTAATTATTTCTTCTAAAAGTCCCGCTCGAAAAAACTCATGGATATCCCGAAAAATCAGGTTAAACAGTACGAATATCCATAGTGTAGAAAGTAAAGCTTTTTTATCTGTCTCAAGCTTATTGCTGCGAGAAATCATCTCGATACTCCTGATTGTCAAACAATTTTTTGGCTAATTTCCCAATTAATTTCGCGAGCGCGCAGCCCCAGCTTACGCTGTCCGCAGGTTCAGAGCTACTTCACGCTTGCAGACAGGAAACTGAATTTCCATCACGTAGTCATCATCCCCTGGCTGCTTGGGTAATTCCAGAAATACTAGCCTGACAGCACCAGCCAGATCGTAGTGATTGGCTTCTGCCCATTCAGCGATCGCACTTTAACCTAAAATTTTGGAACAATTCGCTGTCTGAGGTACAAACGTTGCCATCGTTGCTGATGCTAGCGATCGCTCTGTCCAAGTTATGTCATCATGAGTAGTCAGAGAGAAACGGTTAGCCCTATTTAGAGATTTTCCCAGTTCCATATCAATACACTCGCCTTCGATACCATCTTCGTGAAATATAATCGTTATCTGTCCGTTGTTAGCGCAGTCTCCTTTAGTTAGGGCATCCATTGCAGACCAAAAGAAATAATCAGAATCCGATTTTGATAAGACTTTACGTGCGGAAAAAAACTTTTGTTGGGGGACTTCTTTTACTATTACATCGCGAACTAGATTATCCCGATCTTGAATTTGCTTGAGACGGGATTCAATAGTGCGAATGCGTTGCAGTTCTCCCAATACCTGTTGTTCTAACTCCGCTTTTTTTAAGGACAACATCCCCTGAATTTCTGTGGGGGAAATGTCGTCTCGCACAAACCTTTGAATTTGATTTAACGATAACCCCAAATCTTTTAGTGCCAAAATGCGATTGAGTTCTGGCAATTGACTCGCGCTGTAATAGCGATGCCCGCTTTCTGGATCGATTTTGACAGGTTGAAACAGATCGATCTCATCGTAGTAACGTAACAATCGCTTAGAAACTTGGGCGATTCGAGCGTATTCCCCAATACTGTACATGATGTCTTCGTTTCTCTTTTTCTAGATATTCATCAACATAAAGGGTGACGTAACGTAAAGAGCGAAATACATGAAACAAAACTTAACAATACCACCGTAGAATCGGTGACAAAAAAGGTACGAGCATGAGCTTACCGCACTATTTTTATCTCTATACTTCCTACTGCATACTGCTCTTTAAGTAAAGCGATCGCCCTATCCCAACTACAATAATCAAACTTAACTCTACTTCCCATCAAAGAAGCCGTAGCCATCTGATTCGGTTCGATAGGTATGTTCACATCTTCGGGGAAATCAATTGCTAACTCTCCATTCAAGTAGATGTCTGCGTTGGGATAAGCCCGTTGTAATTCTTCCAGAGAAGCGATCGCACTTTCATCGTTAAAAGTTAGATTCCTAATCTCAGTAGTGGCAGCTTCCCCGACGGTGGTTGTCACCTTAGATGTAATTATCTGTTCTCCAGTCTTATAAACTCCCTTGCCATCAGTTACGACAAATTCTTTACCCTCATTACCAATAATCAAATACTTACCATCTGCCGAAGTGCGATCGCTTGCCCAGTAACCTTTAATCTCTGCATACACCTTATTAGTAGCTGCATTTTGGTTATACACTCTGACAATGCCATCTCTCAAACCGAGATTTTGCGAGACTTTCTGGGATATTCCGCCACCATTGGCTAGATAGATACCGAAGATAAGTAAGGCGATCACGAAGTGGCAGGCTTCGCCTGATCGCACTTCCTAATACCCACAACTCACCAGCACCACCAGTTTTAAGTCTCCGTCGGGGATTGCTAACGCTGATAGCCCAGGCTGGATCGGGATAAAATAGCTGTACTCCTTGCTTGGTAAAGGTATCGGAGAAACAGGCTAGGAGATGTCCGAGAGGAAGTGCGATCGCTAATTTTAGACTTATATCCCCTAGTAAAAAGCACACCAAAAAGCTAACCGCAGTAATAGCAGCCGTAGCTAATAACGAATGAGTAATTGTTCTATGTGGGTAATTATCCTCAATCCAAGAACTAATCGGAAAGAAGATTTTACCAATAGTGCTAGTAGTTGTATCAATATCTGGAAGCTGTGAGCCAATTATAGATAGTCCCAGGAGGAGAGGATCGGCAGTACCGAGTATTAAAGATGTTCCAGCAGATGCGATCGCTGCGTGAGTAATTGCAAGCATTCAAGGTAAAGAGTAGGGTTACTTTACCAGTTTGGATTGAGGAGAGGGCGATCGTCTGTTATTTGGCTCACTACATATTTATTGTTTTATTGTCTAAGGCGATCGCTCTATGAGTAATTGCCAACATGATGTTAATCTTCAATAATCTCTATTTCCTTGTCTGGAGGCATCTTATAGGTAGAAACTTGATGAATCAAACAATTTGGATATTTCAACGCTGCTTTTTGTAAAACATCTTTCCAATTTAACCCCTCAAACTTTTCCTCAATACCCACTTTTCTCACAAATTAAGTTGAAAGCCAATTTAAAGCTTAAAAGTTGAAGATTTTTTCTAATAATAGAAATTTGAGATATTGGAAAGCCAAAAATTAGGCTAAATTGTGAGAAAATTCGGTGAGAGAACCTAAAAATCCAGTCATAAAGAAAAATTGACCAGGACAAAATAAATAGTAATTAAGCAACAGCTATTTAAGAAATTATTTAATTAT
>NZ_LR214025.1 GCF_900659865.1 Hyella patelloides LEGE 07179 | reverse complement strand
GTCCAATAACGACGGATTTCAAGACGACCATGATCTTTCTCCAGGGTTTGATGAAAAGAGTGTTGAATCCCTTGCCATTGTTTCTCTTGAGCATTGGTAAAAAATTGTTGGACTTGGTTATAAAGACCTCTTTGATTACGTTTGAGTGCTAAACAATAATCTGCTCCTTTTGAATTGAGCAGTTGAGCAATATCTCTTTGAGTCCCCATCGCATCTATGGTTACTAGACAGCCATTTAATTCTAGGACTTTGATTAATTGTGGAATAGCGGTAATTTCATTGGTGCGCTCATCTACTTTTTGTTGAGCAAGAACTAATTTTTGTTCACTCGCCCAAGCGTTTACCAGATGAATTGCTTTTTTGTCTGTTCCCTGATTAGTGGAATGTTTGGCGGTTTTCCCATCTATACTTACTACCTCTCCTGGTAACAAATTGGCGATTGTTCTCACCCAAGAGCGAAAACATTGTTCAAATTCTGATGGGTCAAGTCTTGCAAAGACTCGTGCTATCGTATCGTGAGAGGGAATCCCATTGGGTAATTCCAGAAATTGCTTTAACCATTCATATTTTGAGTTTCCATAAGTTTCCATTGCCACCCAGTTATCAGCACCACAAATCATTGCACATATGGCAATGGTCAGAATCTCAACAAGTTTATGAGCTTTGGTTCGGTCAACTCTTGGGTCAGTCAATTTTTCAAAATGGTCGATAAGCGTGATTTTTGGTCTTAATTTCATTCTCTCTCATTCAGCAAGGATTCATTCATTATCTCTCACCCTTCAAATTAAGATGCGTTTGCCCTGCAAGTTATCCCTAATCAGTTTAGTAAAACCTCCAATAAATATTCAGTGTAGAGACGTATCATGATACGTCTCTGATTGGGTTTAACGATTTCATCAATAACCCTCTTTTGTCAGTCTGGAAAAATTTAATAGATTTACGTCATCTCAGCCAACGAAAAATCAAGCTTTTGACCCACTTTGACAGAAAAGAGATAAACTGGATCTCTGATTCGGATTTGATATTATACGATTATTAATTTTACTGAATTGATAGTTAATTCTTCTAGGCGGATGTAGAACGTAGGGAAGAATGGTCATTCGCCCTTATAGAGTTTTCTGCCCTTCACTAAAACTAATAAATCTGAAAAAAAATTGTAGGATCAATTTACAAATTAACCCTACACAATATGAAATATTTTTTAACGCGCAAAATTACGACAATTTCAGTCAAGTAATCTACGCTAGGCACAAACGATTATCTAGTAATCCAACCAGCACTTAAAGCAATAGTAATAGTCATGAAAATAATACATAAAGCCCAAGTGATGCGATTGAGAGTAGTTTCTGCACTTTTAGCACTGGTAAATAATTGAGATTGTCCCCCAATACCTCCTAAACCATCGCCTTTAGGACTGTGAAGTAACACTAAAACTATCAATAATACGGCAGAACTCGCCCAAATAATTTGAAATAGCTGATAAACTTTCATGGATAAATTAAAAAATGCTGGTAAAAAGTTGCTACGGATTATTTTAAAAGAAAACAAATAAGATGAGCAGCGATATAACCCCGCGCCAATATTATTCTGCTCTGGCATTATCCCATTTATACCCCAATGCGATGGGTACAAGTCCCGCTTAGTTTGGGACGAAGATAGGACAAGACAAATCAGAACAAGGGAATGCACATTCTAAAGATGTTCATCCCGTAGCTTAACCATTTTACATCGAAATTCTTACTGGAGTTCGATTTTGCTTCACTTCGTATTTTGCTGGCTGAATTAAAGAAGTTCCACTCATCTCTTCAGGTTGGGGTAACTGCAAAATTTCTAGAATAGTGGGAGCGACATCAGCCAAACAACCTCCCTCTCTTAAAGCTACTTCTGCACCATGTCCTGAAATAGGTCGTTGTTCCCCTTCAATTAAAATAAAAGGCACTGGATTCGTAGTATGAGCAGTCCAAGGATTACCTGCTTCGTCTCGCATATATTCCGCATTGCCGTGATCTGCTGTAATTAATATTGTGCCACCAGCACCAACTACAGAATCAATCACTTTACCAAGACATCGATCTACTGTTTCAATGGCGATAACTGCTGCTTCTATATTACCTGTATGACCTACCATATCAGGATTGGCATAGTTAACTACAACCAGAGAATAAATTTCTTTGTCCACAGCATTACAAACAGCATCAGTCACCGCTTGAGCAGACATAGCAGGAGCGCGATCATAAGTCGCTACCATCGGACTTTGAATTAATTCTCGATCTTCGCCCTCAAGAGGTTCTTCCAAACCACCATTAAAGAAATAAGTAACATGGGGATATTTTTCTGTTTCGGCAGTACGGAATTGGCGTAACCCATGCTCGGCAATCACTTCCCCTAAAATATTAGTCAAGTTTTGAGGCTTAAACGCGACATCAACAGCTAGACTACCATCATACTGAGTAAAAGTAGTAAAACCAAGGTCAGTAATAAATTCGCGCTCAAAACCATCAAAATTTGGCTTGACAAAGGCATAAGTTAGCTGTCTTGCCCTGTCAGGACGAAAATTGAAGAAAATTATCCCATCTCCCGATTCAACCGCCCCTGAAGCGATTCTAGTGGGGGAAATAAACTCATCTGTTAAATCTTGGCTATAGAAATCTTTTAATACTTCAATTGCAGGACGAGCATCAGTAACTTCATTGCGGGTCATTATATTATAAGCTCTTTCGACTCGATCCCAACGGCGATCGCGATCCATGGCAAAATAACGACCACTGATAGTAACAATCCTACCAATACCGATCTTTTCTGTATATTTCTGAATTTTATCCAGAGCGTTAATTCCTTCTTTGGTGTTGGTATCTCGTCCATCTGTGATAGTATGAATACAAACATCAGCGATCGCATTTAATTTCGCTAGGTCTAATAACCCTAATAAATGCTTTAGATGGGAATGCACTCCCCCTTCAGAACACAAACCAATGAGGTGCAACTTACCCCCATTAGCTTGAACTTTTTCACAGATATTGACTAACGCTTCATTATGAAACAAAGAGCCGTCTTCTACCGCATTAGTGATTCTTACTAACTCTTGGGGAACAACTCTTCCCGCACCCAAGTTGAGGTGTCCAACTTCTGAGTTACCCATCTGACCATCTGGTAGACCTACATCCCTACCAGAAGTATTAATTAGCGTATTAGGATAAGCTTTTTTTAAGCTATCAAAGATCGGAGTTTTAGCTGCTGCAATGGCATTAGCTTCCGTTTCTTCTCGATAACCCCAGCCGTCTAATATTGCTAGCACCACTGGAGACACAGGTGCTTGAACCATGATTACTGTCCTATTGTATTAACTGCCATGCACATTGATAATAGCATCGAGACTGACTCTGAGCGACACTATCTTAATTCGATTAGCTAATTTTTTTCTGATATTTAAGTTTAATCGCCTAAAAAGTAGATCTCAGGAGAATCAACCTTTTCGTAGCTTTTTGTTAGTCTATCTGAGGAAAAACTACTTTTCTTTTTTAAGCTGTATCGCCAGCCTAAGCAGATTTCCTAAAACATAATCATCTCTCAATAATTGCAGATTGCTATAATTTTTTATCTTAATTAAAGAATTCGCAGTCAAAAGTCAAAAATTGAAGACCTTATCATGAACAGTAAGAATGTACAAAATAATTCATTTGAATTGATATTTTCCAAATGTTTTTAAATGTTTCTAACTTGTTCACCCTAAATAGATAAAGAACTAACAGTATTTTAGTTAGTATTACAATTCTCTATTGTGTTGGGATTACCATCAGTATCTTGATGAAACCCTGTAGTAATATCGCCAAAAATCCCACTCAAGACTAAACACTTCTCATTAGAAATATCGGGATGATAAACTTTGATAATGTCGTTATTGGTGGTATTACCTTTACTTGAGAAAGTTATTGTAAGAGAGGGAGAAGGTGCAGAAGCATTGGGAAAAGCTGTATCACTAATTACTGCCGTAACCTCTGTAGGCAAAATTCTATCATTTAGTAAGCAATCACTATAATCAGCTACTCCTGGTACAGATGCTGCTCTGGTAACAAAAGCTCTCTGTTCTACTCGCCCGTAATTCGTAACAGTAGTTGTTCCAAACTCTATAATGCAAGTCTTGCTTAAGCGTGTTGCTTGACGCTGTGCTTCTTTAATTGCACCTTCAATAGTTGCCACACCATCAGTAACACGAGCTTGATTAATCAGACCAAGTAAGTTGGGGACAGATATCGCAGCCACGATACCTAATATAACCGTTGTAACTAATATTTCAGTCAAGGTGAAACCTCGATCGTGTTTAGGGGCATTCCAATGCTTCATCAGGAATCACCTCCACGTAACGGTTTGCTATTACTTCTGCATTACCATCTCCATCAACATCTGGTTCTGTAACTTGATAAGAAACTCCTAGAATTCGATGGGGTGTAGGACTAGCACCAGCAGGAATAGCAACTTGAGTTCCTTCTATGGTTAAAGTCCTTCCTAAAATTGTTGTTGTGCTTGAATTGGTAGTTGAAGTTGCTGCTATTAAAGGATCGTCTTCTATTAGTTCATTCCATAGTCCTTGACCATAGCCATCATTATTTGTTCCTCCACCATCTAAATCTAAATTACCATCACAAGCATCAGCTGTATTCGCACCAAAATTTAAAGTACTACCTAAATCATTAAGTGCTTCAATCTCTTCTTGAATTAGTTGGTCTGCTCTTTGTTCTTTCTGCGCTCCCACTTGAAACACCATTGCTAAAACCAAAGTTTGTAATGATACAGCTAAAAAACCAAAAGCAATGAAAATAGCAATGAGGATTTCAATAGTAATAAAACCTCGATCAAATGATTTATTTTTTGTATTTTTTAAAGTAATAATTGTTTTCAACATAATATTAATCTGCCTCCTGTGTTTGCCATCCAGAAGGTCTAAAAGTTAAAGGTGCGGGTGTTCTGTTAGGCGTAATGCTATAAAATGTATAATCGTCGGCGTTTACAATTATCGTTCCAGTTCTGGTATTGTTCCAGTCGTTGGCAAATATTGAACCAGTAACATTTACGTTTCCATTACCGCTCATTGTTACTGTTCCACCAGGAGCATGAATTAAACCTTTGATATTGACATTACCAGAACCATTTATTGTGACATTTCCACCAACATGAATTTCGAGAAATCTAGAAGTTGCAGCATTACTGGAATTAGTGATGTTTACTGCATTACTAATTGTTAAATTACCACTAACATAGATTATTACTCTTGCTGTTCCATCAGTTATTATGTCTTCATTATCAAGATTTAAGTCTCCAGTGTACTCAAAATAATATCGATCATCTCCAACGTGAGAGCCTTCACTTGTATTTTGAACATCAGAAAGTGTTCCTAACAATAGTTCTCCTGAATTGTAATGAGGGTCTAAAGTAATATTGGAATTTAAAGTATTTTTTTTTGTTAAACCCGTAGGATTGGGAATTGTAGCTAAAGGTGGTAAGTTACGCGAATCACTAATGGTATTTTCTCCACCTAAATCTGGGGGATCAATGCAGTCCCCTTCTCCAGAAGGTTGATAAAGAACTACATTTGCCCCATTAACATCAACAGTTCCAAAATTAGTTATCGAAGGGACAGCAGTATGATCATTTTGTACTATCCAAATAGCGGGATTAAGATCGACTAAATCTTGAGTATTTACTCCCAAGGGAATTTCAACTTGAATTTGAGTAATACTACCATCTTCAGTTGCAGCAACGTCTTTTCCTCGAACAGTTAATAATCCTCTTGCATCGCTTTCTCCATCACCATCAATATCATTATTTGCATCACTGACTAAATCGATATCGTTGTTATTATTTGACCCTAGATTGTCATCATTATCGTAAATATAATCATCAATTCTATAACTACCTATAGTGTTACCAGCCACAGTAATATTACGCCAACCAGTAGCAGAATTATCTGCCCAACCACCACCAGTGCTGCTAATACTATCGCAAGCCTGACCTGTGACCCAAGCATTTGTCCATGTGTCTAAATTATAAACAGTTAAAACACGGTTATTATTTAATAAATTTCGATATCGAGCTATGCCTATTTCTGCTGCTGCTAAAGCATCTGATGAGCCTTGTTGACTGAGGGCATTGAGATTTTCTTCGCCAGATTGCACTAGGTTAACAGCACTCAATAACACCATTACTAAACCGATCGCAATTACAATAGGTAAGGTAAAACCTTCGTCTTTGCGTTTTCGCAGTAACAGAGTTTTTAATATTAAAAACTTCATCTAAAAATATTTGGATACTAAGACTTTAATCCTCAGTGTGGCTTAGATTATCTCAGTCTAGTGCGATCTCGATCATTGACAATTGGGAAAAAAGCTATCTAGTTAGTGGTTAGTAGCCTTAGCAGCATCACTGGTTAAATTTATCTGATCGTTTTTATCATTTGCAGAATTATTGTAGTTATTGTGACTGCCAACTCCAGCATTAGTATCTGTAGCATCAATATCACTATCATTATTTACCCAATTTTGTCCTGTTTTGCTGATGGCGTCACAAGTTTGATCGCCAAAGTCTGACCATTCATCTAAATTGTGGACAGCTAAAACACGATTATTAATCAACAAATATCGATAACGAGCTATGCCTGATTTGGCTGCTGCTAGGGTATTATCAGTGCTTTTTTTACTAAAAGGGTTCCGAATTTTATCACTGGATTGTACCAGGTTAACTACACTTAATAACACGATTACCAAAGCGATCGCAATTATGATAGATATAGTAAAACCTTCGTCTTGGCGTTTTCGTAGTAACAGAGTTTTTAATAATAAAAACTTCATTGAAAAATATTGGGATACTAAGACTTTACCATCAGTGTGGCTTGGATGAGATTGATGTAGTACGATCTCAATCATTGACAATTGAGAAAAAAGTTATCTAGTTAACGGTTAGTGGTTAGTAGATGGAGACCTCTTATTTCGCGTCTCTACGGTGATTGGTTGCTCGTTGCTCGTTGTCACTTACCACTGAAATCACGACTTCTGACATCATGACTCAACTCCTAACAGCCGACACACAAAGGTAATAATCTGACAAGTATTTGTTTTAAAACCATTGCTGTCCAATCAATATCTTCTTGGGTGGTATCTTTGCCTAAAGTTAGGCGAATCCCTCTTTTTGCTGCATTAGAGTTGTAACCCATTGCGGATAAAACTGGACTGGGGCTTAATTTGCCACTGTGACAAGCTGAGCCAGCACTGATGCCAATTCCTGCTAAATTTAGTTGGCGTACTATGGTTTTCCCTGTAACTTCTGGTGCTTGTTGGGCAAAAAGATCGCTGAGGATAAAGCTTACATGATGGGGTAAACGGTACAAGCGATCGCCTGTAGATATAAGATAGGGACATTCAGCAAATTGGTCGAATAAGCGATCTCGCAATGCCACAAGACGAGATGTTTCTGTAGCCATTTC
Organism: Hyella patelloides LEGE 07179; assembly: GCF_900659865.1. GTDB lineage: Bacteria > Cyanobacteriota > Cyanobacteriia > Cyanobacteriales > Xenococcaceae > Hyella > Hyella patelloides. Next base: position 2,825 of record NZ_LR214025.1, on the reverse strand, counting down.
TTGTTGAGCAATTTCTGCTGCAACACCAAAAGCAGATATGGTAGGTACAGCTTGTGTTCCAGAGCGTAATTTATGTTCTTGTCCACCACCACTTAATAGGGGTGTTATACTCACGCCAGGTTTGACATATAACGCTCCTGCGCCTTGAATACCATAAATTTTATGGGCAGATAGTGAAAGTAAATCTACTCCTAGTTTTTGGACATCAATGGGTATTCTTCCTACTGCTTGTACTGCATCGGTATGAAATAAGATGTTATGACTACGAGCAATACTAGCCAGTTTTTCTATGGGTTGCAGTGTACCTATTTCACTTTGTCCGTAAATTACGGAGATTAAAACTGTATTGGGTTGGATAGCTGTTTGTAAATCCCAAGGATTGATTCTCCCCTGTTTGTTTACTGGTAAACGAGTAACTTGCCATCCCCAACTTTCGAGCAAGTTAGCTGGTTCTGAGATAGCAGAATGTTCGACGCTAGAAATAATAATATGTTGGGGATTACTGCACTGCCTAGCAATACCCATTATTGCTAAGTTATCGGCTTCTGTTCCTCCAGAAGTAAAAAGAATTGAATCTGGATTAACAGCATTAATCAGGCTAGCTACTCTTATTCTGGCAGTTTCTAACTCTAGTGCGGATTTCTCTCCCCAAGAGTGCAAACTAGAAGGATTTCCCCACTGTTGCGTCATTACTTGCTGCATTTTAGCGATCGCTTTAGGATGGGGAGGAGTAGTCGCGCTATAGTCGAGATAAATCTGCATTACATCAGTTAGCCAATAGTTAATATGGCGATAATTAATATCTGAGTACCTATCTAGTATAGATGCATTTTAAGTTCTCGATATCTCTCCAACGACTATTTTTTGCGCACAAAAAGTCTTGTTCTACAATGCCAGAATTTCTTTTCAGCGTTTTACCACTCCTATACAAACGATTCGCGAAGCAGAGGAGCTATCCCTTGAGGAAACTTCAAACGGGGGTTTTGAATTAACGAGAAAACCTCGCCGACAATCACCCCCTCAAGTTTACATTGTCCTCGAATGGGGATACGCCCCTTCCCCTACCACCCCCTCCTGACTTGGTGACATCACGACTCGGTGACTCTAGCTTACAGTCTTATCTATGGGGACAAGAAAACAACCATGAATGCGCCAACTGTGGTCTTGTTGCAGTTGCATTACATAGGTAGCCTGTACTATATTACCTGTAGAATCCATCAAGATGAGATTTTGGGCAGGGAAATTTTCTACCATAGTAAACCCTCTAAACATAACGGAGCGTGGACGATACACTGCTTGATAACTATCTGTTACCATATCTTTAAAGTTATCCCAACTACCAAACTGTTGCTGGATAGCAGGGGAGGCAAAAGAAAAAGCAGTTATAAAATCATCTTGCTGAAAAGCTTGAAGTTGCTTTTCTATAACCTGGCGAATTTCAGCCTTATCAAGTTCTGAGATATACATTATTACTCAAAGGTGGAAAATGCTTAAGAGCTTAGTCTTCAACCTCATTGGTTAGTTGTAGGTTGTACATTGATATCTTACCCAAAATAGGGCTAGATGTTAACATACTTTGACCTTTCACAGAAAATAAGCAACCAGCAATAGTGAAAGACCAAAAAGTTCAACTATTCCCAATGTAAATTTGAACTGTAAAAAAAAGAATTATCTTCTAATTTTATTTTGCTAGGTTATCATCAAATTGGTATTTTTTGAGCTTTAATTTGCTATTAAAATAAGTCAAGATAATAAAGTAATTATTTTTAATAATTAATCTAGAGTATTATTAACTTGCAGAAGCAATTACCGTACACTGTAATTTATGTCATTGTTAATCCTAATTGCGGAAGATGATCCAGGTGTTCGGATGGCTGTTCAGGGTTATTTAGAAACCTTTGGCTATTCTGTAATTATGGCAGAAGACGGGGAACAAGCACTTTCGATGATCCAACATTATCGTCCTCACCTTCTGATATCTGATATCAATATGCCGAAAAAGAATGGTTATGAGCTAGTTAGAGAAATTCGTAAATTTCCTGAATTCCGTTTGTTACCTGTAATATTTTTAACAGAATACGATCAAGTTACAGATCGCGTTCAAGGCTACAAAGTTGGTTGTGACGTTTATTTGGCTAAACCTTTTGAAGTGGAAGAGTTAGAAGCTGTAATTCGTAATCTTTTAGAGAGATCGCAAATTATTGGTACTGAGTTGATTGTTGCTAACAATCAGGAGCGTAATTTAGCTTCAAATACTGAGGAAATAACTCAAGAGCCATCAGCAGAAAATGAAGTTCAACTTAACTTAACAGACAAAGAACAACAAGTATTAGTATTTGTAGTAGAAGGTTTTTCTAATATCAAAATTGGTAAAGAGCTTCATCTATCTCATCGTACTATTGAAAAATATGTTTCTCGTTTGCTAAGAAAAACTGATACTAAAAATAGAGCAGAGTTAATTCGATTTGCTTTAGAGAATCATTTGCTCTAATAAATCATTGTTAGGCGTTGCGTTCGTGAATTGAAGTGGTGAAGAGCAAGTAGGAAATAAAAAAAAGTAGGGGAGGTCTTTAAGCAAATATTTGAGGGATCATCTCACAAATATCCAACTCTCAATTTTTCGCCCCTACTAGCATTATTTATGGTACTTTTGCATTGCTTTGGCGTTACACCTTTTACCTAAACTCAATTTAGAAAATCAGTAGATGGACAAGTGCGATCGCTATGCTGAGAGCCTTGACTTTTCCACTTATTTATCAGTACTAATGTTTTAATAATCGAAATTTAAAATAAATATTGCTTATACTTGCGAACAGAAAGTTAGT
>NZ_LR214024.1 GCF_900659865.1 Hyella patelloides LEGE 07179 | reverse complement strand
AAAAAATCGCCAATCTAGCTTGTCTAGGTTTGTCTATGATTTATAAAGCAGTCTATCCTCAGTAGAGAGCGAGCGAGTTTAGAACAGTAAAACGGGTGTTTGTTCTCTGGAAATAACTGATTTTTCGGAACTCAAGCTTTTGTAGAGAGTTTCACTGCTTTTGAAGAAAACAATTCTGATGACTTACCTAATTTTGCAAATTATGTTATTATTCTATATGCATGGCGAGCGTAGCCAAGTGGTTAAGGCAGTGGTTTGTGGTACCACCATTCGCGGGTTCGAGCCCCGTCGTTCGCCCTTAATTTTAACGTAGACTAGACATGACTTTCACTGCACGAGTGATGCTGTCACAACCCACTACTTTTAATAAGTCTCATACTTTACGAGACACGCATGAGGATTGGACATTGTTATTGATTGTCGCTCATTTATCAATCTATCAAAAACATCCGTCGATCTAAAAACTACGTGAAATCTCGCGCTTGGTCGCTCGTCAATAAGTTATTTTCTCTCAGTTATGATATTGTTTTGATCGTCTTGATGTTGGCTGGTTCATAGATTCATCAATCCGACTTGAACTAGAGACGGTTTAGAAATCCCAGTTTTGCAGATAATTCATCGCTAATTGAGCAGGGGGATCATTTTTGAGTGCAATCTTTTTATTGAAGGTCGGATAAACGTTATTCAAGATAGTCAAATCTTCAAAAAGTAAAGTATCGCGAAAATTATTTCCCGTTTGAGGAAACTTGAGCAGCTTTTGCCACCAAGTCTACTCAAAATTAAAATAGCCATCTACGCAAAATCTAGTTTTTGCAGGTGACTCTGGATACCCATAACCAACTGCGACAAAAAGCTGTCCTTGGGCAATTTCATTAGTAAGAATAAACAAACTTGGTAAAAATGTCTTAAAACATTGAACCATTACATCATTAACGAATGGACTCATCTTATTTCTTTTAGCATCTCTATCTTTCCGTTTAGACAGGAATAGTTGCCAGGAAAGCTTATTCTCATTCTGGGTAAGATTCTCAATTTTTATTTCTTTTGTGAGCATTGAATCATAATGGGTACAAGCAAAATGCTCCCCATCATGTGCATTCCACATCATTTGGAGAATATCACCATTAAACGATTCCGAGAAAGAATAAATATGGTTAAGTTCGCTTAGATGCAATTGGGAATTATATTTGGGTAGAAAAGCAATGTTACTATAATCGGGAATGGGTAGTTTAGCTTCAATGGGTTCGGAAATTAATTTTCCACTCTCTTCTTTCCAATAAAGACCGTAAGTCCACACCTTACCATTAACAACTTGCAAAGGTAAAACTTGCTGAATATCTTGACTGGAAATATTTCCTTCTACAATTACTTTACCGTCTCCTAAAAATTGGACTTTATGACCGTGATAGGGACAAGCTAAACAACTCTTTCCTTTAAATTCTAGAATATGCTGGAACGTCTCTACCCACTAACCATATTATCCCGCTTGACGGGACTAACCACCAACAACAAACTACAAACCCAAAATCAACTTGGCAATATTAAAATAAATCAATACACCTAAAACATCTACCGCAGTTGTAATAAAAGGTGCAGACATTAACGCGGGATCGAGTCCAAAAGAGCGAAACAAAAAAGGTAAAGCCGAACCCGCAACCGAAGCCAAGAGAGAAATAGCTACTAAACTAATCCCTACAGAAAAAGCCACAGAAAAACTTTTCCCTAATAACAGAAAAGCCCAAATAGTCGCCATTGTTCCTAAAATAATGCCCAATAAAATTCCCGCTAAAGCTTCACGAAAAACTACTTTTCCTGCTCCCATATCTGTAATTTCATCAGTATTTAAACCACGAATTACCACTGTCGAAGATTGCGCTCCCACATTACCACCCGTACCAGTTAAAAGGGGAATAAAAGCCACTAGAGTAACAGCTTTTTCGAGTAAACCTTGATAAGAATTAATAATAGTTGAAGTAACACTATTGGTAAGTAACAAAACAAATAACCAAACCACTCTGCGACGAGCTACAGTAACCAAATTAGTTTGGAAATAATTATCTTTATCTGACTGTACTCCACCCAAAGCGTAGATATCTTCAGTAGCTTCTCTTTCTAAAATATCGATTACATCATCTACTGTAACAACTCCGACTAATCTATTTTCGCGATCGACTACAGGAACAGCTAAAATATCATAACGTTGAATTGTTTTGGCTACTTCTTCCTGATCTGTATCGGTATGCACAGAAACCACATCGCGAGTCATAATTTCTCCTAAAGCAGTTTCAGGAGCAGACAGCACTAATTCTCTTAGAGATACTATTCCTGTAAGGTGACGAGAAGCATCTGTAACATAGAGATAGTAAATAATTTCGGACGCATTAGCTAGGCTCCGAATTCTAATTAAGGTTTCATCAACAGTTAAACTTTCTTTCAAAGAAATATATTCAGGGGTCATAATACGCCCTGCGGTATCTTCTTCATAACCCAGTAATAATGCAGTAGCTTGTCTTTCCCCTGGACTAAGCTGTGCTAATAATTGTCTTACCACTTTAGCAGGAAGTTCATCAAACAATTTCACTCGATCGTCAGGAGACATTTTATCTACAACATCCAACACTTCCTGACGTTTAAATTCTTCAATCAAAGATTGCTGTACGGTCGAATCTAAGTATTCATAAACCTCTATAGCTTCTGCTTTTGATAACAACCGAAATGCAATTACCTGCATTGATTCTGGTAAATCCTCAATTGCTTCTGCTATGTCTACTGGTTGGACAGGGATCAGAAGGTCTTTTGCTCCCTCTAAATTACCTCGTTCTAATAGTAATTCTAGTTGGGAACGAACTAACTGTCTTAATTCGTTATGTTTAACGCCATTCCCTGTCATAGACTTTATCCTTTTTAATTGTTTTATAATGTACTACATATTTGCTTTTGAAGATATTCTTTTGATAGGTTCGTAATTTTTTACATTGTTTTCCATCTTCGCATTCTTTGTTCGATTGTGCTGTGTTATCTTACTAATGGCAGAGATTAAATTCGGTACAGCGTTTGCTTCAATTTAGTTATGTATTTTTTCCGCTTTCTGGTTGACAAGGTTGTTCCCGAACTGTTCATCTCCCTCAACTAATCTCAAACCAGGAGACAACCAATGTCAATATATGTAGGTAATATTCCTTATTCCGTCACAGAAGAGGATATATCCAGTGTTTTCGGCGAGTACGGTACTGTTAAGCGAGTATATCTTCCCACAGATCGAGAAACTGGTCGTATGAGAGGTTTCGGTTTTGTTGAAATGGCTAGTGAGACCGAAGAAGACAAAGCTATTGAAACTCTAGATGGCGCAGAATGGATGGGAAGAGAGTTACGAGTTAACAAAGCAAGACCTCGTGAAAATCAAAACCGTGGTGGTGGCGGTGGTGGCTATAATCGTCGCAACAACGACTATTAAATTAAATAACGACTATTAATTGTTATTATAATCCATTACAATACCATCAATTTTGTTTACGATTAGCTCAGCATTCCATGTTTGGGCTTTTTTGTTGTTTAGACATTATATAAGTACAATACATTTTTCACTCAGTAATTATGGCAATAAATCAATCCCCCGATAATCAACCCAACAAATCTAATTTAGACGAAATTCGCGCTACAAGAATTCAAAAGATTGCACAGATCAAAGATTTGGGATTGAATCCTTATTGCTATAAGTGGGAAATCACTCATCATGCACGGGAGTTACAAGACAAGTATGCAGATTTAGCAGCAGGAGAAGAGATTGCTGATGAAGTTTCCATTGCTGGTCGCATTATGGCGCGTCGCGTCTTTGGAAAGTTAGCTTTTTTTGAATTGCAAGATGAAACTGGCAAAATTCAACTTTATATAGAAAAAAAGAGAGTTAATAACACCATGTCTGAGTTGGTTGGTGCATTTAATCATCTCAAAAAACTCAGTGATACAGGAGACATTTTAGGGGTCAAAGGTACAATCAAAAGAACGGAAAAAGGAGAACTTTCGATTTATGTCAGTGAGTATGCAATTCTGACTAAATCTGTTTTACCCTTACCTGATAAATGGCATGGTTTAACTGATACCGAGAAACGCTATCGCCAAAGGTATGTAGACTTGATTGTTAACCCCCAAGTTAGAAATACTTTTCGGATTCGAGCCAAAATTACCGCAGGAATTCGTCGTTATTTAGAAACTAGAGATTTCCTAGAAATAGAAACCCCCGTTTTACAAAGTGAAGCAGGAGGCGCGGATGCTCGTCCCTTTATTACTTACCACAATACTTTAGAGATGGATTTGTATCTGCGAATTGCTACAGAATTACATCTTAAAAGATTGATTGTGGGTGGTTTTGAAAAAGTATTTGAATTAGGGAGAATTTTCCGTAATGAAGGAGTTTCTACCCGTCATAATCCCGAATTTACCTCTATCGAAGTGTATCAAGCTTATGCTGATTACGACGATATGATGGCATTAACCGAAAACCTGATTAGTACTGTTGCTCAAGAAGTTATTGGGACAACTAAAATTAATTATCAAGGTACAGAAATCGATCTAACTCCCCCTTGGCGTAGAGTAACAATGCATGAGATTGTAGAAGAAGCCACAGGAGTTAGTTTTGCTCAATTTGATGATTTTGCTTCCGCTAAATCCGCAGCCAAAGATGCAGGAATTGAAGTACCCGAAGACTGTCAATCTATCGGGAAACTACTCAATGAAGCCTTTGAACAAAAAGTAGAAACCGATCTGATTCAACCTACTTTTATCACCGATTATCCTGTAGAAATATCTCCTTTAGCAAAGCCCCACAGAGACAAACCAGGATTAGTCGAAAGATTTGAATTATTTATCGTAGGCAGAGAAACCGCTAATAGTTTTTCGGAGTTAACTGACCCTTTAGAGCAAAGAGAAAGGCTAGAAGCCCAAGCAGCGAAAAAAGCAGCAGGAGATTTAGAAGCTAATGATGTAGATGAAGATTTCTTAGCAGCTTTAGAATACGGAATGCCTCCCACTGGTGGTTTAGGAATTGGTATTGATAGACTGGTTATGTTATTAACTGATTCTCCTAGTATTCGCGATGTTATTGCCTTTCCTCTGTTAAAAAGTCAAAGTGTAGCGATTAAATCTTTTGATTATGATGCAGAGAAGCAAGTATTAAGAATCGAGTTTAATAATGGCAGCATTTATAATTATCTAGATGTGCCTGAAGCGATTTATAAAGAGATGAAAGATGCTCCTTCTGTAGGGAAGTATTTTAATAGCAGTATTAAGGAGAAATTTGGTTTTGATTTAGTTAATTAATTTATATTACGGTAGGGCGGGCAATGCCCACCCTAAATTTAGTAATGTTTTTTCTTAAGAAAAAATAATGTGCTATCTATTTTGCTAGTGAAGAAAAATTGGTATAAGAAATTATATTGCTTTTTTTATCAAATTATATTGCTTTTTTCATCATAGAATTAGCATAAATAGCTATTTGCGTTCGATTCCGCAGATTCAGTCGGTTGAAAATATGAGTAACATGAGTTTTGACAGTTCCTTCAGCAATATAAAGTTGTCGGGCAATTTCACGATTAGTACAGCCCGTACCAATTAATTTGAGTACTTCTGCTTCTCTTGGAGTCAATTCTGTTATTTCAGATTCATCTGGTTTAGTTTCGGTTCTGTTGGAGTTTAAAATAACATCAAGCATTTTTTCCATTAGTCCAGGTGCCATTTGAGTATATCCCCGATGTACCGATCGAATTACCTGGGCTAGCTCTTCAACAGGCATATCCTTAAGCAGATATCCTTTTGCTCCTGCTTTAATCGCGCGAGCGATGTAGTCATCTTCATCAAATGTGCTGATAACTAATACCTTAGTATCGGGAAATCTTTGAGCGATCATTCTTGTTGCCTCTGTTCCATCCATAATGGGCATCTTGATATCCATCAATACAACATCTGGTTTGAGAATTTCTACCTGTTCAATCGCAGTTTGCACATTGTTGGCAACTCCCACTACTTCTAAATCTGGCTCCAAATTCAACATTGCTCGTAATCCCTGACAAACCAATTCTTGATCGTCTACCAGCAAAAGGCGAATCATTTTCTTCATTGGAGAATAGTGATTGGGGATTTGTGATTTAGAGATTCCAAATGTAGATTTTTTCATGTTCCTAAACCTGGCAAATTTTTAATGAAAGCTGTTTTTGTTTGCTTATATTTATTATTTACGTAAGGTTCAATTTTTTATGCAGATTGTTGGCGAATATAAACTGAAAAATACAATCTTGTTTTGTTCAGTAGAACTTTGGCATTAATATTTTGTACTATAATCAAATATTATTTTTATCTGGATATTTACTAATTAAAAAAATAAGAGTTGGGGTATTCTTGCAATTAATTGATTGTTAGGCGATCGCTAATTTCAAGAAAATTGACGGTAAAGATGTTTCAGTTATTAATCAATAACTAAAATTATTCGATATATTTAATTTTTAAGCTGGGCTTATTCAGCTATTTTGTAGTTATCCTAAAGGACTAGCTTCCCTAAAGGACTTCCTTCGGGGCGCGCGTCGTAAATTACTGTAATTAAATTAGTTCTCAATCCAAATCAGGATATGAATATTTTGAGAGGGATATGAGAGTGAACTAAAAAAAGATGTGGTAAAAAAAGATTAAGTTATAAGATTATTTGTCGGGCAATTCCCTTAATTACTCTAGAAAATAGTTGCTCTGGATAGCAAACTGCAAAAATACCCTTACTTGCCATTCGCATTACTTCATCGGATTGTTGTAAAATTCCTGCAACTCTAGTTTTATATGTAGATTCTACTTCCTGACTAAGTTGAGCAAAATTGTATTCTTTGAGGGCTTTGTTAACTATGATTAGTACTTTAGGAACTTGCAATCTACGAGCAACATCAATTGTTACAGCAGTTCCTTGAAAATCCTGTTTATCTGGTCGCATAATATACAAAACTAGGTTAGATATAGTCAGAGATACTAAAGTCTCCTGATTTAAACCAGGATGAGTATCGATAAACAAGTAATCAAGCTCAAGTAAATCTATCAGTTTTTTAAATCCTTCTAGCAGTAACTCAAAGTCATAGCCTTCACGAAGAATGCGGGAAATATCGGCAAGTTTGGCACTAGAAGGAAGAAGATAAATAGCACTACTGGCTGTTTTTTGAGTCATGACATGAGAAACGTTATAAATTGTATCTTTAAGCGCACATTGACCCCAAAGATAACTGTTTAACGTATTTTTTATTTGTTCTTCTCCCAGTCCAAATAAAACGTGAATACCAGGAGACGGTAAGTCTGTATCAACTATAGCGACGCGATTACCAGCCTGAGCAACTATAGTGGCTATATTAGCCGTTAAATTAGATTTACCCGTTCCACCTCGATAAGAATGAATAGCGATAATTTTGGCCATAGTGTGTATCTAAATTAAAATTTTGGCAAAATTTGAGATTAACTGAAACAATTGAAACAGTTATCATTCTCTGAAAAATCTGTAAATTCTAGAACATCAATCCTGGTTTTCCTGTCGCCATTTTTTACCTTGTTGAGCAATCCAATCAAAGTGATCGGAGTTAACTATTTCGTTAACTTCTTTTTGGTGTTTTTCTCGATTAACTTGGATTTGTAGCTGAGTAATGTCTTTCTGTACATTGATTAATTTGGTATGGGCTGTGGTCAATTCAGTAGTTCGTTTTTTTACTAAAATTTTTAATTCCTGGTTAATAAATTTCAATCTTCCAATAACTAAGGTTAAACTTAATATGGGTAAAATCGCGACTACTCCTAGCTTGATAAAAATTTGAGTCAAACTATTACGAACTAGAAGCATATTACGATCTAGAGGTTGGTTAATTTCCAATATCCCTTGTATTTGTCCGACTTGCCAATTACTTTTAGAACTATCGGGATGAGAATTATCGCAACTAACACAACTTGCTTTCATGATATATGGTTCGACGTAACGTAGAGTTGAGCGACCATTAAGCTCTTCAATACGATAAAATGTTTTCTGGGGATTATTTTGCAAATATTCCAGTGCTTCTGTTTCAAAGTTATCTCTTTTAATTTCTTCTGTTACGCGCCAACGAAAAGGAGATAGACCAGAGAAACGCATCGAAATTGCAGAAATGTTTTTTTCAGTAACATTATGACTTAACAAAATCGAGTAAGTAACTGGTGGGGGAATAGCAGCTAAACTATTGGAGTAATCATCAGTTACTGTCACACCTGGCAGTTTTTGAAGGCGATCTACAACTTCGGTAGTATAAAGATAACTGGCTTCTTTTAGTATTTGAGCGTTGATGCTAGCACTATGAACTGCTTGAGATTCAATCAAACTGTAGGAAAGGCGGGATATACTGGCTACAGTTATACTAATACCTATCAAAAAAAGAACGAGCAAAATAATAATAATTTGCTTATGTATAATTCGCTTATATAGCAGTTGTAAAAACCAATCTTTTGCTTGAGATAATGAAGACATTATAGTAAGTTTCTTAATTGCTTGTGTTTTACTAAAAAAGCTTAAAAGCATAATATTACAGTAAATTTATAAACTTGTAACTAGATTGTTCAACTTAAAATTATTTCCTCTGTATTAACTTACTTATAAACAATTGATTTTCTAATTTTAGTAACTATATTTTTATCAAGTTTTAGGTATTTTATTAAAAATATTTAAGTAAAATATTGATAATTTTAAACGACTATTATCTTAATATTTTCAGATAGTTATAAATTAGTTATAATAGCTATATATTGTTTTTTATATTCACTAATCTAATAACCTAAAAATGATTTCAAATTTATACTTAATGCAACAAGCTTTAGAACAAGAAAATGCAGTTGGCTATAGCGTAGGTTTAGTAATAGTTTGTTTGGTTTTACTGATGTTGTTATGGTTACCAGATGTGATAACAAAAGATTAAGTGCGACAATTGAATTTTAAATTTGATCTCAACCAGATAGAAAAAATTTTTACCAAAAACTACGAAACGAGCTTTTTAATTAAACTTTGTTGGCGATCGCATTTCCTCAAATTATTGGCATGGGATCGCACTAAATTAATCTAGATCAATCTAGTTGTCGTGCTACCAACCTAGCAAACAGTCCGTCTTGATTAATCAGTTGGTCATAGTTTCCTGCTTGGACAATTCTCCCTGCTTCGACAACATAAATTCTGTCGGCATTGCGAATGGTACTCAGCCTGTGGGCGATAACTATCCTGGTGGCATTCATCCGATCTAAACTTTCAGTAACAATTGACTGAGTTCGGTTATCCAGCGCACTGGTAGCTTCGTCCATCAGAATAATTTTTGGTTTGAGTACCAACGCGCGAGCAATCAACAATCTTTGTCGCTGTCCTCCAGAAAGGTTACTTCCTCCTTCACTAACCACGGTATGCATTTCCATTGGCATTTGCTCGATATCTTCGGCAAACCCAGCCATACGTGCTGCTGACCAAGCTTCATCTAAACTAATTAATGCACCACCAGAAATACTTTCAAAAATCGAACTCTGAGAAATTCTGACGTTTTGTAAAACTACTCCTAGCTGTCGTCTGACGGCGGGAACATCCAATTCTGCCAAATCTTGACTGTCGTAATAAACTTTACCGCTCAAGGGAGTTTCAAATCCGAGTAACAAACGAAAGATAGTAGATTTACCACTACCTGATGGTCCGACAAAAGCAATAAATTCACCAGGTTGAATGCGAAGACTGACATCTTCGAGAGTTAAAGCTCCTTCTTCTCCATAGCGAAAAGTAACACGATCTAAAGATATACGACCAGTTAAGCGACCAGGACTTGCTTTATCGAGATTAGATTCTGGTTCTGTTTGTAAAATAGGCTGCGCCCTTTCCCAAAGGGGGACAATTTCCAGAATATCGGTAAAAGTGTTGCTGAGATCGGTTGCGCCATTCAAGAAAATGCCAAAAGCGGAGTTAAAAGCGAGAAATGTACCTGCATTAAAACCCAGAGGATCGTTTTTAGCTGCTGCCATCTGAATAAAGAGAATGGCAAACCAAAACAGTAAAATAGAACTGACTTCTGGTAGGGCTTCGCTAAAAGTCGAAACGGCATCATTTATTCTCTGGACGCTAGAACTTAGTTTGAGTCGCTTACTGTATTGGCGCGCCCAAGCAGCAAAAGCTCTCTCTTCGGCTGCTGCTACTCTTAACTTAGAGACACCTCCGATTAATTCTACGGTAAGGGAATTAAGCTCTCCGTCTAATTCTTCTTGTCGCCTTTGTTTTTTGACGAGCAAGCGGGTGGAAACAACGGTAATTATTATAGTTAGGGTTTGCTGAAAAAGTAAGCGAAAAAA
>NZ_LR214023.1 GCF_900659865.1 Hyella patelloides LEGE 07179 | reverse complement strand
AAACGACGTTATGGACTTAACTGTATCATGGCAAAACTTTCTGAAACAGCAGAAACTTCTATTGGCATTACTTTTTTAGTTATCAATCTTTCCACCCTGCTCAGGCAGATTAGCTGTCTTTTTTTTGTCTTTATTTCTGAATACCTATAAATTAGGCTTAATTACTGACTTTTATATTATTAAAGCTAATATTTGAGCATACTTACTGACATAAAAACTTATCATTTAAACAAGCTGATTCTTGTAAATTTTTTCGCTTACTTTTTCAGCAAACCCTAATTATTGGTTATTTATCAGTATTTGCTAGTTGCTTTTACTACTTATATTAATAGGTTGATATTTTAGTAGTTCTAGCAGGCAACTAGCTATTTATTAGACTATAACGCTGCCGAGACCATTATTAGCACCAGTCTCTTCATCAACACCAAGATCGTCAGCAGAGATATTTTCCAGAGTAGCTAGAGTAGTGAAGTCATCTTTGTTTTCAAAACTCCCATTCTGACTGAATTTGACTGCTGTATTAGAACCTATTTGCTCGAATTTCATATGTTGGTCGAGTAAAGAGACTATAGAGGATTGTTCTGGATTACTCTTTAAAGGATCAAAGAGTTGGTGTAAATCAAGCAAGTCATGTTTAAGATCGAAATCTTTAATCAGATCGCCACCTTCTTTTGTTGAGCCATAAATAAAGCGATCGCTTCCTGCTCCTCCTGTCAAGGTGTCCGCACCCAAACCTCCTGTCAATAAATCGTCGCCTTTATTCCCTACTAGAATATCTTTACCAAGACCTCCATGAAGACTATCCCTTTCAGTACCACCAGTTAACAAGTCATTGCCTGTTTCGCCGAAAAGTTTATTTCTACCGAGATCGCCATCGAGAGTATCATTACCATCTCCTCCTCGAATAACATCATTGCCAGCATTACCAGATAAGATGTCGTTTCCTTCTCTGCCAAAAATCAGATTATCTTCAGGAGTACCCGCAAGGGTATCATTCTTTGCGGTGCCGTTGATAGATTTAAGGTTGTCGAGGGGATTTGATTTATTTTCAGTACCAAATACCTTAAGCTGGGCAGTATTCCAAAATCCTGTGATGTCATTGCCTGCTTTATCAGCAACTTTAACTGTCCAATCCCCTAAAGAAGACTCTCCCCAATGACGCACTGAGGAAAAAGTCCATTGTGAGTAGTCATCATGAGCATCATTATGCTGTTCTGCCAAAATAGATTTAGTCCCATCTGGTGATGTTAAAGTGACCTCTAAATCTCCTCTAAAAGCGTGAGTTGCATCAAACTTCAACTCAACTGATTCGAGCTTAATGTCTTTCTCGATCTTGAAAATAGATGTTACACCTTGAGGTTTATTATCAATAATGTAAGTGTTGAGAGGTTTCTCCTCAGAAGCAGCAGAAACTTCAGGAGCAACAGTATTCCAAGACTTAGCTGCTTTGACTACCGCAGAGGCATCAATAGAGCCAAAACCATATTTATGATTGACGAGATGTCCTGCACCATTTTCTTTCCAGTCTGAATCTGAGGAGTCATTTTTGGCAGCTGTATTAACTAGGAGATGCTGAACATCACGCCAGGTTAAATTGGGATTAGCTTCCAACATCAGGGCGACAACTCCTGATGCTAAGGGAGCAGATGAAGATGTCCCACCAAAGCTATTTGTGTAATTTCCTGTTTGATCGACTTGTTTTTGGTCTTCTAGCGAATAACCGTCTTGCTTACCTTGGAGATCGGTTGTAGTTATACCTGAATTTGGCTCATTTCCGTCGGAATAAGTGGTAGTTAACATTGCAGCCCCTGGTTCGCTGTAGGGAGCTTGCTTAGCATTAGCATCAATCGCTCCAATAGCAATCGTGTAGCGGGAATTAGCATAGCCATCGTAGTTAACATTATCGTTAGCCTCAAGCCCATTTCCAGCAGACCACACAAAAATGCTACCCAGTCCTCCGCGACCTTTGGTAACTCCTGTTTTTAAAGCTGCTTGAGTTAATGCTCCAGGAGCTTCTAAGGTTTTACCATCATCCTGGGGTCCCCAACTTGCATTATAAATATCGATTTCTTGATTTTTATGAGTCAAGGCTTGGGCTTCTTTTTTGTCTACAGTCTCATCAAATGCATTCAATTTTAGTCCAGCAATAGAGGCATTAGGAGCTACACCAGTCACTCCCTCACTATTGTTCCCAGCAGCAGCAGCCACTCCAGCTACTGCTGTTCCATGAGCAGCAAGAAAAGATTCTCCATCGAAGGTTTCTTTGGCAGGAGAAGGATCTTTATCGTTATCATCAAAGTCATAGCTCAGATCGGGTCGATAATTGGGGCGTAGGTCTGGATGGGTATGTTGTAGTCCATCATCTATAACCCCTATAACTACTCCTTTCCCCGTGACTGATTGCCAAGCAGGTATAACATTCACATCATTCCCAACTTGGCCTGCTTGACCAGAGTTAGCCAAGTGCCATTGATTAGCCAGTAGTGGATCGTTAGGCAAGAAGTTGTTACTTTTCATAATTTAAATCCTCTATTTTTCAATCATCAAAATTTTTCAGTCCAGAGCTAACTAGACAGTTATCAATCAACATGAAATGAGCAAAACCTTGAGTTATAACTCACAGAAACTGGTGATAATTGGAGACAAAAGAATTGAAAATCAAAACAAAAATTAGAGATGCTGTGAAATCAAATAATCTTGAATTTTGTCTTTATTAATTATCTTCAGACAATTTAAGATTAGAGCTTCAAAAAGTTTTTTACATGAAGCAAAAGTTCTAAATTGCTCTAGGACAAGAGTTGTGAATATCAATAGGAAAAAAGTACTTTTTTATTTTAAATAGGAAAAAAGTACTGATTATTTATGAGATTTTTGATGGATAAAAATTCGTTACTTATAGCTCATGTGTATTTTGGGAAAATTTTTTAAACTACAGATATTCCCAATCTAAAAATGAGTGGCTATTATGAAAGTCAAATATTTAGTTTTACTGGCTAGTGCTATTTCTTGGGGATTTTTTGCTAATCCTCTAATGTTTGAACCTAAATTATCGATTGTTAAAAACCAGGCAGTATATCGATATAGTCAGAATCACGACACTTATGAAATTGAGCAAGCTGTCTTGGAAATGCAGGAAACAAGCAAAATTTTCTTAGAGGAGGAATTAGACTGTCAATCCTCTCAAGTTATTGAAGCAACAATAATCGGTGAAGAACCAGAGCAAGAGATGATTGAGGTGGAATTTATAGTTATTACGCGATGTGCAACTATCTAGATGGGCAACTACCTAAGCGAGAAGAGCGAGAATAATACCTATAGACTTTCAAAGGTGAATTGATCTTTAGCTTATAGCTTATAGCTTATAGCTTATAACTACGAACTAATAAGTCTAAAGCGAAGGTAATTCACATCAGGCGTATTATTTATCAAGAACATTCGTAAATTTTTTTTGAGCCTATCAGTCAAATGTTAAAATTAAGAACCTGGGTAAGATTAAAACCCCATCCTTTCAAAATATTGCTCAACTTAGAGTGGGTACTATTGATAATCAGTTTAATTAATCCTCTTTTTGTACAGATTATAGAAGTTCCTTCACAACCAAAATTTTGGAATATACTATCACAGTTGCCATGGTTATTTTGGGTATGCGCGATCTCTTTTGGGATTATGGGATTGCGATTGCCTTCAGAAGATGCTTGGGATAAAATTTTATATACTGCTATTGAATTTATCTTAGCAATACTTGCTTCGCACTTTTTATTCTGGGATCATATTTCTTCTGCACCGATTTTATTGATTCTCACTATCCGCAGTTGCTTAATTTTTTCGCGAATTGGTCAATTAATTATTGCTGGAATAACATGGATTTGTTTTATTAGTAATGTATTTCTGACTGACTGGGTTTTTAGCGATGAAGTGTCGATAATTCTTCCCTCAGATGAGTTAGCTAATGTAGAATCATTACCACCAGAAATATTTGATTTAGAATCAACTTCACAAAACTTTGATGCCGATATATTACAAATTCAGTTACAAAATATTCTTTTATTTACCTTAATTCTAGTTTTTGTTTATCTTCTAATTAATACTTTAATTAGCGAGCGTCAAAATCGCCGAAAATTAGCTCATGCTCATGCACAGCTATATGAATATGCAGCCAAAATTGAAAATCAGGCAACGCTACAAGAACGCAATCGTATTGCTCGTGAAATTCATGACTCTTTGGGACACCTATTGACGGCTCAAAGTATTCAACTAGACAATGGTTTACTATCTATCAAATCTGACCTAGAACAAGCCGAGACTTTTTTTCAAACGAGCAAGCAAATTGTCACTAAAGCTCTAAAAGAGTTGAGACAGTCAGTTAACACCCTTCGCTCCGCTCCATTACAAGAACAGTCTTTAGAATTAGCGATCTCTAATTTAGTGGAAAATTATCAACAAATTACGGGAATCGCGATCGATTATAAGATCGATTTGCACTTTCCAATATCCTCAGAGATTTCCACCGCAGTATTCAGAATTCTGGAGGAAGCATTAACCAACATTTACAAGCATAGTGGTGCTACTACAGTAAGAGTTGTTCTGCAAACTGAATTGTCAAATAATAAACTACCTACGCTCTGGTTCAAAATTGAGGATAATGGTCGTGGTTTTTGTGTAGAGCAAAATACTATGGGGTTTGGTTTACAAAGTATGCAGGGAAGGACAAGTGATTTAGGTGGTAAACTCAGAATTGTGAGCCAAATTGACCAAGGATGTCAAGTTTTAGGTAGTTTTTCTTTAAGAGGAATCTGAACTATGATTCGCTTGTTGATAGCAGAAGATCAAGTAATTATCCGACAGGGTTTAAAAAGTCTGTTAGATTCTCAAGCTGATTTAGAGGTAGTTGGAGAAGCGGAAAATGGTCAAACTGCTGTAGAACAAGTAGTTAATCTTCAGCCTGAATTGGTTTTGATGGATGTGCGGATGCCTGTGATGGATGGAGTTACAGCTACTCGCACGATCTGTGAAAACTATCCCTCGATTAAAGTGCTTGTATTATCAACGTTTGATGATGATGAATATATTGGACAGGCGATGAAATTTGGCGCAATTGGTTATTTGCTCAAAGATACTCCCCATGATGAACTGGCTCAAGCAATTCGTTCTGCTTGTAAAGGCTATACTCAGATGAATTCAGCAATATTCCAAAAAGCAATTTCTTATGCCTCTAGTTCAACTTTAAGTAAAAAAGCAGGTCACATCAATCACATCACCGAGCTTACTCATCGAGAACGAGAAGTCTTAAGTCTGATTGCAACTGGGAGCAATAATCGCGAAATTGCTGAAATTCTGGTTATTGCTGAAAGTACAGTCAAGAATCACGTTACTAATATTCTCAATCGTCTTAACTTACGCGACCGAACTCAAGCTGCACTTTTAGCTCACTCCTTGTTACCAAGTGAAAGAAGCGTTGCTGAATAAGTGTGAAAAGTCGATCTAAGCTCGATCGAACCTGAAGCTCGCCAAGTCTGTAAAACTTACATAACGAGCGACCCTGCATCGTCAAAAGGCGTGAGGGAATGCTTGCCCAGACACTTTATGTTATTCCAAGTCCTGAGAGATGTTGCAATGCTCTATCTGTCTTTTACTTCACTATCTTAACGCAGGTTACGCATACAGCCCCTCTTCAAGTAGGGACATTTTAAAAAAGAAATTATTTTATCCAGCCTGATTTTAAAACTTTGTGCGACAGAACCTTATCTTTATGATTACTGGAAAAAGTTCACATTCAAAATGCCATCACGATCATCTGCGTGTTAGCATAGCGAGCAAATTATGATTATTTAGCGATTGTATGTTTGATTATTTTGCTGGAATATATTGCATCAATTTGGATGAAGAAGAAGCAAGATGGCAGAGAATTCAACAAGAATTAAACACGATCGGAATTAAAGATCGCCTCCAGAGATTTAGTGCTGTCAAAGACCAAGTTAGAGGTCGCGGAGCTTCTCGATCTCATTTAGAGTTAATTAAAATGGCACAGGAGAATAATTTACCCAACATTTTAATTTTTGAAGATGACACTAAGTTTATTGACTGGAATCCAGAATACTTAAAAAATGCGATCGCTAATCTACCTCAAGACTGGCAAATATTCAACATTGGTTACAACATTTGTAGCAACAAATCTAGCTTCAAATACAAATCCCTATCTCCACATTTAATCAAGGTAGAAAAAGGCTCTGATGTGAGAAGCAATAATGCTTATGCTGTTAACTCTACAGCTTTCAAGTTCATCATAGACAATTATGGGAAATTCTTAAATAAGTGGGAAAATCACAAAAATAAATGGCATCTAGACCTGTGGTATGCCCAAAACTTCGATCGCTATTGTTTAGTTCCCTTAGTTTCCGTACAACAGCAAGGAGAAAAACCTCGCAGGTTTATTGAAAACTTCTCAAAACACAACATAAACTAAATCTCGAAATTGGGCATGAATGCCCACCAGATTTTATCTGATGCTTAACTTCGTTGATTTTGGCGGAAAAACTACAGATCGGCGATTATACTTTTCACTCTAGTATCCATTCCGAAGCTCTTTCGCCTAAATCTAGAGGAATACTAACCGCTTTGCCTAAACGGGGTTTTTCACGGGTTTCTACAATAAAAGACCTAACTTGCTCTGCTTTTCCCCAACCATTAAGATAATTAGTCACTGCTTCTAAATGTTCCATATATTCGGTTTCCGATAAAGGGAACGAAGCTTGCTCTAAGTACCGCCACATAACTTGGACACGGATTTTTCCTCTGACTTTCCGTAGCTGAATATCAAAAGAGTAACCCCATTTTTGCTGTAATAATTCTCTTAATTCTGTTCCAGTCATTGTGCAACTCTGCTTTCAATTGCGTCTATTTCTGTAATAATTATTAAACAGTAGTTGCTAATCTTTTTAAAGACAAAAAACTTCGTAACTCTGCTATCGATTGTTATATCAGCATTTAATAATCCAATAGTGTGAGACATTCTAAGTACCTTGTCCTTAATTCTAGTTTACAAAAGTATACATTTTAACTTTAAGTTATGACTCAAACTTCAGGCTCTTCTGATGTACCCGATTTAGGGCGCAGACAATTTATGAACTTGCTCACCTTTGGCTCGATTACAGGGGTAGCTTTAGGTGCATTGTATCCAGTAGTTAAATACTTTATTCCCCCTTCTACTGGCAATGCTGGCAGTGGTGTAACGGCTAAAGATGCTTTAGGTAATGACATTATTGTCAGTGAATATCTTACAGAGCATCCTTCTGGCGATCGCTCTTTAGCTCAAGGACTTAAAGGCGATCCTACTTATGTTGTAGTTAAAGGTGAAGGAGAAATCGCTAATTACGGTATCAACGCAGTATGTACTCACTTAGGTTGTGTTGTACCTTGGAATGGCAATGAAAATAAATTTATCTGTCCCTGTCATGGTTCTCAATATAACGAGACAGGTAAAGTAGTTAGAGGCCCAGCACCTTTATCATTAGCTTTGGCAAAAGCAGAAGTCCAAGATGACAAATTAGTCTTCTCTGAATGGACTGAAACCGACTTCCGCACTGGAGAAAAACCCTATTGGGCGTAATTATATCTATCCCATCAGTAATATTAGTAATTTAGAAATTGTTGACACAAGAGATGAGAACACCCGCACCCCTAATATTAGGGCGTTTAGCAAAACAAACTGTTACCAAAACCTTAGTAATTGCGATCGCTGCTATTGCTGTCTTTTTCGCAAGCGATTTAGCTTTACCCCAAGCTGCTTCGGCTTATCCTTTTTGGGCGCAGCAAACTGCTCCTGAAACCCCCAGAGAAGCTACAGGACGCATTGTCTGTGCTAACTGTCACCTGGCTCAAAAAGCTGCTGAGGTGGAAATTCCTCAATCTGTTGTACCCAACAGCGTCTTTGAAGCAGTAGTAAAAATCCCTTATGACTTAGATACTCAGCAAATTGGTGCTGATGGCTCTAAAGTTGGGTTAAATGTTGGAGCAGTTTTAATGCTTCCTGATGGCTTCAAAATTGCTCCTGAAGACCGCATTCCTGAAGAAATGAAGGAAGATATCGAAGGCGTATACTATCAGTCTTACAAAGAAGGTGACGACAACGTAGTTATCGTTGGTCCTTTACCTGGAGAACAGTATCAAGAGATTGTCTTCCCTGTACTCGCTCCCGATCCTAAAACTGATAAAAATATCAACTTTGGTAAATACCAAGTTCACTTGGGTGCTAACCGTGGACGCGGACAGGTTTACCCCACAGGTGAGTTGAGCAATAATAACGAATTTAAAGCATCTGTTACTGGTACTATCGCAGCTATTGAGCAACCCGAAGCTGGTGGTTACCAAGTAACTATCAACACTGGTGATGATTCTGTCGTGGAAACTATCCCAGCAGGTCCAGAATTAACTGTATCGAAAGGACAAGAAATCGCAGCAGGAGAAGCTTTAACCATGAACCCCAACGTTGGTGGTTTTGGACAAAAAGACACTGAAGTAGTCTTGCAAAGTCCTGCTCGTATCGCTGGTTTAATAGTATTTATTGCTGGTATTATGTTGGCTCAAATTCTGTTAGTTATCAAGAAAAAACAAGTAGAAAAAGTCCAAGCTGCGGAAATGGAATTCTAATTCAAGTTTCTTAAGTTTTTTAGTTTTTTATAATTTTTTGAGGGACGGGTATTGACCCGTTCTTTTTTTTTAAGAGTTTTAGAATTACAGGACTTTAAAAAAGATGTTGTCAAAATTAATTAACTAAGATAATCTAAACACAGACCGAAAGGTTTGAGATTTAATTTGCTATGTCAAAAGCCGAAGCTACTAAAGCCCACATCATTCATCAAGCTGCTTTGTTGTTTAACCAAAGAGGTTATGCTGGCTCGTCTATTGCTGACATCATGCAAGCCACAGGACTAAAAAAAGGGGGTATTTATAACCACTTTAAAAGCAAAGATGAGATTGCCCTACAAGCTTTTGACTATGCTGCTAGTTTAGTCCAAAAAATAGTCTGGGATGCAGTTAAACAAAAGACAGATGCGATTTCTCGGTTAAAAGCCTTGATGCAAGTCCATTTAAACTATATCGATAATCCACCACTCGCAGGAGGGTGTCCGATTATGAATACAGCTATCGAGAGTGATGATGCTTATCCTATATTACGCGATCGCGCTCAACAAGCAATGGAATCTTGGCGTAATCTTATTATACGGATTGTGCAAAAGGGTATTAAAAAACAAGAAATCAAACCAGACATTGATGCTGAAATAGTAGCTAGTTTCTTAATTTCGGCAATTGAAGGCGCAATTATGATGAGTAAACTTTATCAAGATGCAATTCATTTAAAACGAGTAATCAGCAGCTTAAGTGATTATATTGAAAGTTTAGCTTATGGTTAGTTTTGAACTATTGATTGTGTTTAATTACAAGTAAATTTTTTGCTCGTTTAAAGACCGCTTGGTCTGTTTTACCTAATTAAAAAATATCAGGAGTAACTAATTATGTTGCAATTCTATTATCATCCTCTTTCCCCTTTAGCTCGTCGTGTTTGGATCGCATTATTAGAAAAGAAACTTGAATTTGAACCTATCGTTGTTAATTTACAACAGGGAGAACAATTAAAACCCAAATTTTTACAGCTTAATCCTTTTCACTATGTACCAGTACTTGTGGATGGTGATTTAAGAATTATTGAATCTCTCGCTATTATGGATTATTTGGAGCAAAAGTATCCTCAAATATCTTTATTACCTAGTAATCCTGAAATATTTGCCAAAGTTAAAATGGCGCAGATGGTGACAAATAGTGAGTTAGGCTCTCAAGTAATACCTTTAATTTTCAACGATCTTGACTCTGTAAAAGCAGCTAAAGCAAAAAGAAATTTAAAAAGAATTTGTAAGTTTTTATCAGAACTTTTAGATGATGAACTTTATTTTGGTGGTAATCAATTTACTGTTGGAGATATAGTAACAGGTAATGGTTTGATTTTAATTAATAAATTAGGTGTGGAACTCAAGCAATTTCCTAAAATTGAAGCATATTGTCAGCGTTTAATGGAGCGGGAAGTATGGCAACAAACCCAACCCAGTCAAGAGCAATTACAACCTTGGAAAGAATTTGTTAAAACTTTAATCAAAAAAAAGCTTGACAAGAAATAAAATTTTTACTGTGTTTTTCTGTGGTTAATAATTTGATTGATTGAAATATAGAAATTCTTACAGGTAATTCTTTGTGTTCTTTCCACCAGAGTTTTAAATTGACTTTTGTGGTTAATTGAAACCCGCGCCACAGTTCCGAAGCAATTCCTTTATACCATTGCAAAGGAGAGATAGTTTGACTACCAATATTGGTCATGTCAAGAGAAACGCAAGCATACCCTTGTTGTTCG
>NZ_LR214022.1 GCF_900659865.1 Hyella patelloides LEGE 07179 | reverse complement strand
TTTTTTGGGTTACTTTTTGAGAATTATATCAGGTCTTTTATAATCGGATTTCGTATTACTGGCTAACCAAGCTTCCAAATCGTTAATGGGTCGAGCAAAATCTTTAATTTGCTCTTTGACAAATAGTAAAAATTTTTCTCTCTCCTCTTCTGAGAGAGAGTCTTTAAAGTCTAAATAAGTCTTAAGAGTCTTAGAGATTTGAAACCCTAGCTCAGATTGATTTTCAGCCGATGATTGTTGCGTGGGCGCACATTTTGTTGCCTGGCTGCACTCAATGTTGTGTGGAGGCACATTCTGTTGCGGTGACGCATCATGTGTTGTCTGCTCGCAATTTCGTTGTGTGGTCACAACATCTGCTGTTTTTTCTTCTGAGAGAAATCCTTGAGGATTAACTTTAATACGAACTTGAAGTAGTTCCATTTTCAGAAAACCCTTTTTTTCTAGAGACTTTAAAGCTCTGCCAACAGTAGAGCGATGCATCTGAGAATCCTCAGTAGATAAATCCTTAGCAATCTGTGCGGGTGTTAAATTTATGCCTTTGTTATAAGGATCGAGGGCTCTTACGTAGTAGAGAATTTTAAGCTCAGAAAAAGTTAGCTGCTTGATACTCTCTAACCATTCATCACTTTTGAGAGGATAAAACTTTCCCTGAATCTTAGTTTGAGTCATGATGATTAATTCTAAATTTAAGGTGTAGCGAAGCTGTGCCTCTAAATTCTTGATTTCTAGAGGCACTTGAGTTTTAGGCTGTCAAATTTGCGATCAATCTATTTAGATTTACGACCGCGTTTTTTCTGCTGATTGGAAAGCAAGGAAGCTAAATAGAATTCAATTGCTCTTTGATGTGCTTTGGAACAATAACGATTGGCAATCCAGTCTCTTAACAAGCTCTCGTTGTAACGGATAGTGCGTGAATTCAGATACAGAAAATGAATATTTTCTGTCCAGTGCTTCTTTCGATAGAGCTTAAGAGTATGAGTAGACATTCCTATAATCTTAGCAGCTTCTTTTTTTCTAATCCAGTTTCCGAAAGCTAAACCCTGTGGCACGTTGAAACTTGTCATATTGTTGTTCCTCTGATTTGTAGAGTGCCGAGATACAAACTATGACTCTCCGAAACTAGCTTTAGCCAAACAACAATATATTTCACTGCGGTCGAGTAAAATATAGATGGCACAGCGAAAGCTGTTACTAGAGAGTCGAGCGTTGAAGGGCTTTTTCACTTTCCCAGGTGAACCCTATGTGTCTCGGCTCTTTTGCTTTTATATCGTTTCTTCTCCAAAGATACCACAGATAAGCGCATACTAAAAATAAAATGCTTAATATATAAATAAAAAATGATAAAAATTAAACAAAATATGCGCAATAGTTGCGCATAAAAGTAAATATTTTTAAAGATATATGTCGAAAAGAGGATTCTTTGCTATAGTGTTAGGGGTCTAAATACATATTTCTAGCAAATTGTGACAGGCGATTTTGAATTAACTCAGCCCTTATCAAATCAGCTTTTAGGAGAATTAATAAAGAAAATTAGAAAGACAAACAATTTGACTCAAGCTTCTTTCGGGAAGCTTCTTGAGCCTTCAGTAACCCAATCTACGATTGCACGTTGGGAGAAAGGCGAACAAAAGCCAGATGAAGTACATTTTCCTAAATTGGCTTTTTTACTTAATCTTTCTGTTGAAGAACTTTCTGAACTTATTAAAAAACCTTCAGCAGATATTAAAGGTCTGAATGTAGAAAATAAAACCCTAACTCATAATAAAAGGCATTTAGCCTTGTTAAAAAAAGGAGCAAAAGCTTGGAATAAATGGAGAGAAAAAAACCATGATGTAATTCCTCAATTATCGGGTATTTCGCTAACAGATATGAATTTGGAAGGATACGATCTAGATAACGCTAATTTAGCAGGTTGTTACGGGACTCTTACATCTCTGTATCGTGCGAGTTTAATAGAGGCTAATCTAGAAAAAGCGGAATTTAAAGAAAGTAGTTTTAGGGAAGCTAATCTAACAAAAGCCAATCTAAAAAATTTAGTTGCTTCGGATACAAGTTTTAATCGGGCAATTTTTCGAGAAGCTAATTTAAGTAAGGCTTCGATTCAGTATTCTGATTTTGTAGAAGCTAACTTAGAAAATTCCTATTTACAAGGCATAAATTTAAATAAAATCAATTTTTCAAGAGCTATTTTAAGTAAAGTTCATTTAAGTAACTCTAAATTATCATCCATAAACTTTAGAGAAGCTAATTTAAATGAAGCATCTCTAGAAAAAGCAATTCTTAGCAATTGCTTTGTTTACGGTGTTTCTTTTTTAGGAACTAATTTTGCTGGAATTAAACAGAACAACATATATGTTTCAGCTAGTGGTTCAGAAGGTATTCCTATTAATGACATATCACTAGCACCAATTATTTGTTTACAACGCCATAACTCGACTTTGATTAAGAAATTTTTTCGGATTTATCAAATGGAAGAAGAAGCTGTTAATTTAGCTAATGTCCTAATTGACAAATACAGTGAGTATAGTCACACGTACGGCTTTCAAGTTTATAATAATATTGAAGAAAAAGATGAAGAAATCCCTTATTATGAAATCAGAAAAAATAATAACGATTTATTTGTAAGAGTTATTCCTAATTATAAAAAAAGGCGTTTTCTAACATCTGAAGAAGCAGAACCTAGAATAATTTTAACAATAACTGGCGATTTGCTTGAAAGTAATCTTAATTCTAAGGATATTGAACTACTAAAAAAAATGGTGCAATTTGAAGAAAAAAATCAGCAAGAGCGAGTTAACTTGGCAACACCAATGATTGTTAAGATGCTCGACTTTATGGAAAGCGATAAACTTGTTAGTCCAAAGTATACTCTAATCAGAACAGAACAAGAAATTATTCTCCAATCTAACTCTGAGGCTCAAATTGAATTAATGAGAGTAAAACCTGTTGAGGATAAATGGCAGATTGTTAACTCCAGTTTGAGTAAAAATAATTGCAAAGATATTCAAATAGCAGTAGAAGAGTTAAAAAATTCTTCTACTGAGATAACATAAATAATTGTTTCTGACACTCTCACTAATTTTGATTGAGAACTAACGAAAATTTTTTGATATAGTTAGTTCGTCTGAATTAATGTTTTCACTTAATCAATTTTAGGTTCTTGAAATAGCTGCCACTGTTGCTGAATAGTTTCATCTTGCTTATTTGAAGAAGCCACAAAACGTTTAGCTCTATTCTGAAACTTTTTAATCTTCACTTTAACTTTAGCAGCAGGTAAACCCGCAATCTTAAAATAGCCATTAAGGTCTGGTAAATCTTGTAATTCAGAAGGAAAAACAGCATAGCTTTCTCTTAACTGCTCGTTCTCACTAAAAGTTCTATTTCTGCCACCTTTTTGAATACTACGACTGCGATTATTAGTCACATAAACTGACTCCTGTTTACCAATAATCTTTGCCATTGTTTCTGCTGTTTGAGGGTCAGCACAATTTAGAATTAACTTAGTTTTCGTTCCCTGTAAGATAATTCTGGTGTCTTCGCGACCATAAATCTTCGTAATCTGAGCTTCGGTTTGAGTTCCTAATATTGGACAGCCTAGAAACTTTCGACTTTCACTGAGTAAGCGATTGAGACTAGGTAGCTGATTTAAAGCACCCAATTCATCAATCACAATCGCAGTTTTCCTGTTTCTTTCTTCGTTGGAGAGCAAACCCTTAAGCATCAACTCAAAAATCAGACTATACAGAGGTTTTAATAACTCCGTGTCATTTTCTCTGAGAGTAATAAAAATCCATCGGGGGCTATCACTCGCACCCCAACTATAAAAACTCAGTGCTTTATTCTGCGGTTGAGTTAAAGAGGAGTAAAATTCACAGTAGTTGGCGACAGTAGAAAGTACAGAAGTCGAAACTTTTTCTTCTCCCAAATATCTAGCAGCTAGAGTACCTGAAAGAAATGAGCTTAAAACTGTCTCATCACCTTGTAGTAGCTCAAATAACTCCTGATTACTTTTAGTTTGACGAAATAATTCTGCGAGAACTGCTCTGGCTGCAATAGAGAAAAAAGGCTCTTTCGTTGATTCTAGAGGAATTAAACCTGCTGCCATAGTTTCTGGTCTAGCTGGCTCGTGATAATGCGACCAGTGACAACTACGAGCATCAAATGGATTGAAAATAAGGTCTTTTCTGGGGTCGTAGAATTTGGCTAACATTTCCCCTCCTCTGTCGAAGATAATCCCCCGAAAGTCAGTTCTCTGCTTGAGAATAGCTACCATTTGACTGATGGCTTGAGTTTTACCACTCCCAGGAGAACCAATCATAAAGAATCCCCTATTTTCATATTTGGCGGGGATTGGCATTCCTGCTAGTTGTAGTTGGGGTTGATTTTTAAGTTTTGGTTCTTTTTTTAATGTGGCTTTGAGTTGCCTATTGGGTACTACTTTTGCGCCTCGTAGAACACCAGTATTATTATTACGAGAACTAATATGTATCAGCCACAAGAATGAACCGATTCCTACTATGCCAAGGATTAGCTTGAGATATCCAAATTGTTCGATTAAGTAGGGCAAGATTAATCTGGGCTGTTCCATCAATACCAGAGAAATTTGCGGATTTTTAACGTGCCAAAGAAGCAAGAAAAGTATTGGCAGAATAAAAATTATTCCTAGAGGAGAATCATTTGTCTGTTTTTTTTGATTTTTCATCTGCTTATTGACCGATTTTGAGTTTTAGCTTTATTGAGTTGAAGATGTTGCTGCATCTCGTTCGTTCTGGCTTGGATTTGATAATTGATTTGTGTGGCGGAAAAAGTATTGTTAACAGTTGTGTTATCTCGATTGAACTTGAGTTCCTTTTCTTGTTGCTTGATTGTGAGATAGTTTTTATTGCGTCTGATTTCTGTACCATCTAAAGACTGATAGGTTTTTTCTTGAGGATTTTGAAGGTTGAATTTTCCTTGATGCTCGACTAAATATTTAGCAGCAACGAGCAGTTTAAATTCAGAATTTCTCGATGGTTTTTGTGTAGTTATTAGGGGAAGAGCGTTTTCTTGTCCTCTAGATTTGTTTACAGAAACGCCTAAAGCTTTAGAACTAGCGGTGTAAACTGTAAATTCCTGTCTGGCTCTCGAAGCAGCGACATAGAAACTTTCTTTTCCTACAGTGAGAGAATTACCCGAACCCGCAGCATAAATACAGTAATTGGCTGTTTTCCCTTGACTGCTATGAACTGTATCCCCATAGCGATAATCGGAGTAGAGTAGTGAGTCTGGAGTGATTGATTGAGTTTTACCTTTGGTTTTAATGACTATCTGTCCATTATCTTTAAAGCCGATGACTGTAAAATGTTGTCCGTTAATTTGCTTTTGTTTATTCTGATATTGGTTGCGGGTAAATTTCATTTGTTCGCCAGAACGTAGTTCGCGAGTTTGAGATTGAAATACCTCCCTGTCTTTGTAGCGATTGAGTTCTAGAATTTCAGTACTGTCATACCTGTCTCTCAGTTTTACAATGCCTTTTTTTAAGTCCACTTCATCAACTCGATAGTAAAGTTCTTGAGAAAACTTGGCGGAGTTGCGACGAAACTTAATCACATCTCCTATTTGGTAATTACTCGCTTGAGTAAGACTGAATCTATCTAAGTCTTTGGATTTTAAGATTGGGATTTGCTGGGAATTCTGACCCAGTTTTTCTTGTTGTATTAAGCCTTGACGTATTTGATTGGTGATGGCTTCTTTTTCGACGTTCGTTCCCGCTAAAACTAATGTCTGTAGTCGTGTTTTTTCGTCTCGTTGCAAATAATCGGTAACTACAGCATCTCTTCTCAAGCTATCAATTGGCATTTGTTTGATACTGTCATTGGCTTGTAGCTTTTGATATCCTCTCTCGATTTCTCCTGCTGCTAGTAAATCGACGACTTGTTTGAGATTGATATTCTGTTGTCTGACATTTTCATCGATTTGGATAGTAGGCAGTTTGGTTTGCTCTTGCAGTAGTTTGAAAGGAAAACCCGCTTGAACCGCAGCCAGTTGTTTAGTATCGCCAATGAGCAAGATACGAGAGTTAGTTTGTTTTACTCTTTCCAGCAAGTTTTTCATTTGGCTACTACTAATCATCCCTGCTTCATCTACGACAATTAACTCGTTTTTCGTCAGAGACTTTATCGGGATATTAAGATAAGCATCTAAGGTTTGACAGGGAATATCCGTTCCTTGCTGTAATTGAGTGGCAGCAGCAGCAGAAGGAGCTAAACCCCGCATTGAAATATTGTGATAAATAGTTTTTTTGAGTGCTTTGACGGTGTAGGTTTTACCAACTCCCGCATCTCCCTGACAGAGTATTACTGAATCTTTGTTAGTGACGAAATTAATTAGAGCATCGGTTTGAGCTTTGTTTAGTTTGAATTGTTTGGCTTGTTTTTGTGCGGTTTCAGTACTAGCAAGATGATGATGTATATTCATGCCACTTTGAGCCAGATGAATAATCTGTTTTTCCCTTTTGATGGCGGTTAGAGTTGTTAAGCGTCCGTCGTTAGTTTTAATCAGACTTTGATTATTATTTAATTCTCGTTGTAAATCCTTTAAATTGAAGTTGCCTTGAGACTGTCTCAGTAACTCTTTGAACAAAATATGTCTGGGAAAAGCGACTTGTTTTTCACTCGTTACAGTAATTGCTTCAGTTAGTAATTCTTGCTGGTTTTGTAAGTTTAGAAGTTGTTTTCTATTGCCATATTTGGGTTGAGGGTGATTGATACGATTGGATTCGGCTTTCTCTCGCCATAGTTTTTTTATCCCTTCTCTTTCTTCTACAGCTTGATGTACTTTGCCTCTACGAGTACTTGTACAAGCTCGCGCTTTTTTAGCTGCACTGGCATCTTTGCCCACCGCACTTTCTATCTCTTGTCGTCGGGTGCTAAATGCCTTAATTTGTTCTGGTGTATAACCATAAACTTCAAAAGTTCCGTCTCGATTCCAAGTCAGTTCGTAACCTAACTTTTTCAGTTCTCTTCCTAACTCGTGATGGTAAACCATACCAATAGTCATCTTCTGTTGGTATAGTTCTCGATTATCCATCGCCCGCCATTTGCTATCTTCTCCTCTTGTCTGATTGAAAATCACGCAATGGCTGTGAAGTTGGGGGTCTTGATTGCGGTTATCATCGTGTTGAAAAATGGCAACCATTACATTATCTGTTTGTTGGCGATTAGCTCCTCCTTTTCCCGTTCTGGTAAAAATACAGTTCTGCTCTATATATTCGAGAGTATGTTTAACTGCTGTTTGATGAGCTTCAATTACTTGTTTATCTTCTTTAACCAATCCCAAGAGAGAAACTGACTTGGGAGCGGATAAAGTAATATCTCTACCTGGATTGGCTTTTTTCCCCGATTGTCTTTGGCGTAAGGGGAAGCCTTTATTATTAATTCCATGATAGGCTCGGTTGTAATCTTCAGTTAAAACCTGACCTTCAAGTCCTAATATTTTTGCTCCGTTTCCATACCATTGACTATTTTCTAATCCTGCATCTTTGGTGTAGTAATTATCTTGAGCATAGTCATTAACTTTGGCGTATAGTTTACCAATCGAGCAAACCATAGTTAACTTATTTCTTTTAATTATTTCAGTTTTATAGTGACATTTCTGATTAGTTAATAACTACCTTTAAAAAGCAATTTAATACATCTTAATGTTAATACCTAAAAATACCCAAACTTCTCTATTTGTTATTTATTTAAAAATAGATAGTTATTTATTTTGTTCGCACTGAGGGTGCATTAGGTGTGGGAATTAAATTAGTATATTATTTGCTATCTAAAATCAGATGTATCTCACTGAAAGTGCATCTTTTTCCAAAAAATAAATTACATAAAGAGCGAAATATTTGGCACAATAATCAAAGAGTAACTGCATTGAATGAGAAATGAATCAGTCAGAATTAAGTCCCATTGAAAAAGCGATTGCTAAAAAGATTGATAAGACGAAAAATAAAGCCAATCAACCAGGATATTTAAGAAAGTTAGTTGCCAAATTGCATTTGAAAATTGAATCGGCATTGGCTAGAGGATGTGAATATGATGACTTGGCTCAATCGATTACAGAAACGGGAGTCAAAATTAGTGCTGCTACTTTAAAGCAATATCACACTGAGTATCGCCGTCAATTAGATAAGGAAGCAGGAGAAATATCTGAGACGGTTGATTCGGTTTTGCCTTCAGAAAAGCCAGAAGAGAATAAAGCCGAAGTTCTTGTTTCATCATCTCAAACTGATGTCAAACAATCGGCAATCGATAAGTTATTTGCTCAGAAATAAACCATGATTATGAAAGTTAAAACCAAACAGACAGAATCAGACTCTAAGATCATTCCGACTCGTCCAGGTATTCAAATTTCTAATTGTAAGAAAGGAGGTGTTGGTAAGACATTACTCTCTAAATTAAAGGCTGCTTACTGCTTAGAATCGGATTTAGATTTCTATGCAGTGGATGCAGATAGACAGGAGAGTTTTTTAAAAGCGTATCCAGAGTTTGCTCTACCGACTCGCTTTAGTGAGTTAGATAGAAATCTCAAAATACCAGATAAAATTCTAGATTTGGCTTTAGAGAAATTAGTGTTAGTTGATTTGCCAGGAAATGTAGAAGAAGCATTTAATCATTGGTTAACTGCTAGCGATATTTTAGAAGCATCTAAAGATTTGGGTGTAAAGATTCAGAATTGGTATGTACTGGATGATTCGACTGAATGTTATGAAGGATTTCTCAGAACTCTGGAGTTTCTTGAAGATAACGTTCAACACATATTAGTTAGAAATTTAGGACGCTGCGAAGATTGGGAAAGTTTCAATTTGTTTATTACTCCTGAGTTGATCGGCAAATACAATTTGAAGGTTATTGACCTGCCTAAGTTGAGGCTAGATACTGCGACAACTGTGTATAAGAATGCTCTTAGTTTTACGGAAGCGAGAAGATATTCTGAGTTTAGTACGGCTCAATTGGCTGGATTGAGGGGATATTTACGAAGAACTTATACTGTCTTGAATGATGCGAGTTTTAATGTTGAAAGTCTGAGGTTGAATTAGTGAGCTATTTGAAGAAGCCAACTTTACCTCAACAGCAAAGTCAGTTGAAAAAGTTGATAGATGAACGATTACAAAATGAAGAAATAAAGATTCGTCAGCGAGTTTATCAATGGTTGAGTAATAATCAGTATTTTCTGGATAATGAGTTGTTTGATTTTTACTTTTGTGTAGCGCAGAATTTGGCTGCTGTTGAAGTTTTAGGTGCTTCTGGTGAGAAGATAGTTAAGGCGAAGATGGAGTTAGAAGAATCGGCTTTATCTTACAGCAATCAATTTATTAAAACTGCTCGTGGAATGACACAGCAGTTAGAAAGTCAATTGTCTGGTATCGAGAAAAAGCAAGATAATTTGGAGTGGAAGTTAGTTGAAGTCATTGAAGGTTTGGCAAAAGAAAATCATAATTTACAGACTATTTCTACGGGGTTGGTAAATTCTACTACTGTGTTGTTAACGAAACAGAAGCAGATGTTGATGCAGACTGAAAATGCGAGGAAGTTTGCTTTTAAATCAGTTATTATTGCTTGGATCGTTCCTATTATGGCGTTAGTGGGGTGGCTAGTAATTTCCCTACTGTTGAGCTAACAATATTATTGATGTATGACAAAACATCTGAAAATTGTTACAACAGTGATGTTTGTATATCTGACTAGGCAAATTGGATTCCCAAATTTTAGATAAATCACAAATCAAGATTTATTTATTGATTGGAGGTGGAACAGATTCCGCAGCTTTAATCAATTTTTATCAGTCAAGAAGAGCAAATATCAATGGAATTCACTTTAATTATGGTCAACCTAGTTTAGCTGGCGAGCGACGCTCAGTAAATGCTTTGGCAGAATACTATCAAATTTCTATTTCTTCTATCGATTTAGGTATGAAAATTAGCCACGCCAAAGGTGAATATTATTGCCGAAATGCGACTTTATTAATGGCTGCTGCCAGTACCTTTTCCGCTAAACAAGGTATTTTATCTTTGGGCATTCATTCAGGAACGCCTTATTATGATTGCTCCCCTGAATTTTTACAGGATATTCAACATCTTTTTGATGGTTACTTTGGAGGTACAGTTCAAATTGAAGCTCCATTTCTAGATTTCACCAAACAAGACATATATAAGTATTGCCATAAAAATAAAGTTCCTGTGGAAATTACATTTAGCTGCGAGCGTCAAAGCGATCGCCCTTGTGGAGAATGTCCTTCTTGTATTAATAGGAGGACATTTAGCTGCGAGCGTCAAAGCGATCGCCCTTGTGGAGAATGTCCTTCTTGTATTAATAGGAGGATGCTAGATGCAATTAGATGAAATATGCCAAATTCGCAATATCCCTATCGTTGATGTCTCA
>NZ_LR214021.1 GCF_900659865.1 Hyella patelloides LEGE 07179 | reverse complement strand
TGAGACATCAACGATAGGGATATTGCGAATTTGGCATATTTCATCTAATTGCATCTAGCATCCTCCTATTAATACAAGAAGGACATTCTCCACAAGGGCGATCGCTTTGACGCTCGCAGCTAAATGTAATTTCCACAGGAACTTTATTTTTATGGCAATACTTATATATGTCTTGTTTGGTGAAATCTAGAAATGGAGCTTCAATTTGAACTGTACCTCCAAAGTAACCATCAAAAAGATGTTGAATATCCTGTAAAAATTCAGGGGAGCAATCATAATAAGGCGTTCCTGAATGAATGCCCAAAGATAAAATACCTTGTTTAGCGGAAAAGGTACTGGCAGCAGCCATTAATAAAGTCGCATTTCGGCAATAATATTCACCTTTGGCGTGGCTAATTTTCATACCTAAATCGATAGAAGAAATAGAAATTTGATAGTATTCTGCCAAAGCATTTACTGAGCGTCGCTCGCCAGCTAAACTAGGTTGACCATAATTAAAGTGAATTCCATTGATATTTGCTCTTCTTGACTGATAAAAATTGATTAAAGCTGCGGAATCTGTTCCACCTCCAATCAATAAATAAATCTTGATTTGTGATTTATCTAAAATTTGGGAATCCAATTTGCCTAGTCAGATATACAAACATCACTGTTGTAACAATTTTCAGATGTTTTGTCATACATCAATAATATTGTTAGCTCAACAGTAGGGAAATTACTAGCCACCCCACTAACGCCATAATAGGAACGATCCAAGCAATAATAACTGATTTAAAAGCAAACTTCCTCGCATTTTCAGTCTGCATCAACATCTGCTTCTGTTTCGTTAACAACACAGTAGTAGAATTTACCAACCCCGTAGAAATAGTCTGTAAATTATGATTTTCTTTTGCCAAACCTTCAATGACTTCAACTAACTTCCACTCCAAATTATCTTGCTTTTTCTCGATACCAGACAATTGACTTTCTAACTGCTGTGTCATTCCACGAGCAGTTTTAATAAATTGATTGCTGTAAGATAAAGCCGATTCTTCTAACTCCATCTTCGCCTTAACTATCTTCTCACCAGAAGCACCTAAAACTTCAACAGCAGCCAAATTCTGCGCTACACAAAAGTAAAAATCAAACAACTCATTATCCAGAAAATACTGATTATTACTCAACCATTGATAAACTCGCTGACGAATCTTTATTTCTTCATTTTGTAATCGTTCATCTATCAACTTTTTCAACTGACTTTGCTGTTGAGGTAAAGTTGGCTTCTTCAAATAGCTCACTAATTCAACCTCAGACTTTCAACATTAAAACTCGCATCATTCAAGACAGTATAAGTTCTTCGTAAATATCCCCTCAATCCAGCCAATTGAGCCGTACTAAACTCAGAATATCTTCTCGCTTCCGTAAAACTAAGAGCATTCTTATACACAGTTGTCGCAGTATCTAGCCTCAACTTAGGCAGGTCAATAACCTTCAAATTGTATTTGCCGATCAACTCAGGAGTAATAAACAAATTGAAACTTTCCCAATCTTCGCAGCGTCCTAAATTTCTAACTAATATGTGTTGAACGTTATCTTCAAGAAACTCCAGAGTTCTGAGAAATCCTTCATAACATTCAGTCGAATCATCCAGTACATACCAATTCTGAATCTTTACACCCAAATCTTTAGATGCTTCTAAAATATCGCTAGCAGTTAACCAATGATTAAATGCTTCTTCTACATTTCCTGGCAAATCAACTAACACTAATTTCTCTAAAGCCAAATCTAGAATTTTATCTGGTATTTTGAGATTTCTATCTAACTCACTAAAGCGAGTCGGTAGAGCAAACTCTGGATACGCTTTTAAAAAACTCTCCTGTCTATCTGCATCCACTGCATAGAAATCTAAATCCGATTCTAAGCAGTAAGCAGCCTTTAATTTAGAGAGTAATGTCTTACCAACACCTCCTTTCTTACAATTAGAAATTTGAATACCTGGACGAGTCGGAATGATCTTAGAGTCTGATTCTGTCTGTTTGGTTTTAACTTTCATAATCATGGTTTATTTCTGAGCAAATAACTTATCGATTGCCGATTGTTTGACATCAGTTTGAGATGATGAAACAAGAACTTCGGCTTTATTCTCTTCTGGCTTTTCTGAAGGCAAAACCGAATCAACCGTCTCAGATATTTCTCCTGCTTCCTTATCTAATTGACGGCGATACTCAGTGTGATATTGCTTTAAAGTAGCAGCACTAATTTTGACTCCCGTTTCTGTAATCGATTGAGCCAAGTCATCATATTCACATCCTCTAGCCAATGCCGATTCAATTTTCAAATGCAATTTGGCAACTAACTTTCTTAAATATCCTGGTTGATTGGCTTTATTTTTCGTCTTATCAATCTTTTTAGCAATCGCTTTTTCAATGGGACTTAATTCTGACTGATTCATTTCTCATTCAATGCAGTTACTCTTTGATTATTGTGCCAAATATTTCGCTCTTTATGTAATTTATTTTTTGGAAAAAGATGCACTTTCAGTGAGATACATCTGATTTTAGATAGCAAATAATATACTAATTTAATTCCCACACCTAATGCACCCTCAGTGCGAACAAAATAAATAACTATCTATTTTTAAATAAATAACAAATAGAGAAGTTTGGGTATTTTTAGGTATTAACATTAAGATGTATTAAATTGCTTTTTAAAGGTAGTTATTAACTAATCAGAAATGTCACTATAAAACTGAAATAATTAAAAGAAATAAGTTAACTATGGTTTGCTCGATTGGTAAACTATACGCCAAAGTTAATGACTATGCTCAAGATAATTACTACACCAAAGATGCAGGATTAGAAAATAGTCAATGGTATGGAAACGGAGCAAAAATATTAGGACTTGAAGGTCAGGTTTTAACTGAAGATTACAACCGAGCCTATCATGGAATTAATAATA
Source organism: Hyella patelloides LEGE 07179 (assembly GCF_900659865.1). Lineage (GTDB taxonomy): Bacteria > Cyanobacteriota > Cyanobacteriia > Cyanobacteriales > Xenococcaceae > Hyella > Hyella patelloides. Next base: position 7,476 of record NZ_LR214021.1, on the reverse strand, counting down.
AAGGCTTCCCCTTACGCCAAAGACAATCGGGGAAAAAAGCCAATCCAGGTAGAGATATTACTTTATCCGCTCCCAAGTCAGTTTCTCTCTTGGGATTGGTTAAAGAAGATAAACAAGTAATTGAAGCTCATCAAACAGCAGTTAAACATACTCTCGAATATATAGAGCAGAACTGTATTTTTACCAGAACGGGAAAAGGAGGAGCTAATCGCCAACAAACAGATAATGTAATGGTTGCCATTTTTCAACACGATGATAACCGCAATCAAGACCCCCAACTTCACAGCCATTGCGTGATTTTCAATCAGACAAGAGGAGAAGATAGCAAATGGCGGGCGATGGATAATCGAGAACTATACCAACAGAAGATGACTATTGGTATGGTTTACCATCACGAGTTAGGAAGAGAACTGAAAAAGTTAGGTTACGAACTGACTTGGAATCGAGACGGAACTTTTGAAGTTTATGGTTATACACCAGAACAAATTAAGGCATTTAGCACCCGACGACAAGAGATAGAAAGTGCGGTGGGCAAAGATGCCAGTGCAGCTAAAAAAGCGCGAGCTTGTACAAGTACTCGTAGAGGCAAAGTACATCAAGCTGTAGAAGAAAGAGAAGGGATAAAAAAACTATGGCGAGAGAAAGCCGAATCCAATCGTATCAATCACCCTCAACCCAAATATGGCAATAGAAAACAACTTCTAAACTTACAAAACCAGCAAGAATTACTAACTGAAGCAATTACTGTAACGAGTGAAAAACAAGTCGCTTTTCCCAGACATATTTTGTTCAAAGAGTTACTGAGACAGTCTCAAGGCAACTTCAATTTAAAGGATTTACAACGAGAATTAAATAATAATCAAAGTCTGATTAAAACTAACGACGGACGCTTAACAACTCTAACCGCCATCAAAAGGGAAAAACAGATTATTCATCTGGCTCAAAGTGGCATGAATATACATCATCATCTTGCTAGTACTGAAACCGCACAAAAACAAGCCAAACAATTCAAACTAAACAAAGCTCAAACCGATGCTCTAATTAATTTCGTCACTAACAAAGATTCAGTAATACTCTGTCAGGGAGATGCGGGAGTTGGTAAAACCTACACCGTCAAAGCACTCAAAAAAACTATTTATCACAATATTTCAATGCGGGGTTTAGCTCCTTCTGCTGCTGCTGCCACTCAATTACAGCAAGGAACGGATATTCCCTGTCAAACCTTAGATGCTTATCTTAATATCCCGATAAAGTCTCTGACGAAAAACGAGTTAATTGTCGTAGATGAAGCAGGGATGATTAGTAGTAGCCAAATGAAAAACTTGCTGGAAAGAGTAAAACAAACTAACTCTCGTATCTTGCTCATTGGCGATACTAAACAACTGGCTGCGGTTCAAGCGGGTTTTCCTTTCAAACTACTGCAAGAGCAAACCAAACTGCCTACTATCCAAATCGATGAAAATGTCAGACAACAGAATATCAATCTCAAACAAGTCGTCGATTTACTAGCAGCAGGAGAAATCGAGAGAGGATATCAAAAGCTACAAGCCAATGACAGTATCAAACAAATGCCAATTGATAGCTTGAGAAGAGATGCTGTAGTTACCGATTATTTGCAACGAGACGAAAAAACACGACTACAGACATTAGTTTTAGCGGGAACGAACGTCGAAAAAGAAGCCATCACCAATCAAATACGTCAAGGCTTAATACAACAAGAAAAACTGGGTCAGAATTCCCAGCAAATCCCAATCTTAAAATCCAAAGACTTAGATAGATTCAGTCTTACTCAAGCGAGTAATTACCAAATAGGAGATGTGATTAAGTTTCGTCGCAACTCCGCCAAGTTTTCTCAAGAACTTTACTATCGAGTTGATGAAGTGGACTTAAAAAAAGGCATTGTAAAACTGAGAGACAGGTATGACAGTACTGAAATTCTAGAACTCAATCGCTACAAAGACAGGGAGGTATTTCAATCTCAAACTCGCGAACTACGTTCTGGCGAACAAATGAAATTTACCCGCAACCAATATCAGAATAAACAAAAGCAAATTAACGGACAACATTTTACAGTCATCGGCTTTAAAGATAATGGACAGATAGTCATTAAAACCAAAGGTAAAACTCAATCAATCACTCCAGACTCACTACTCTACTCCGATTATCGCTATGGGGATACAGTTCATAGCAGTCAAGGGAAAACAGCCAATTACTGTATTTATGCTGCGGGTTCGGGTAATTCTCTCACTGTAGGAAAAGAAAGTTTCTATGTCGCTGCTTCGAGAGCCAGACAGGAATTTACAGTTTACACCGCTAGTTCTAAAGCTTTAGGCGTTTCTGTAAACAAATCTAGAGGACAAGAAAACGCTCTTCCCCTAATAACTACACAAAAACCATCGAGAAATTCTGAATTTAAACTGCTCGTTGCTGCTAAATATTTAGTCGAGCATCAAGGAAAATTCAACCTTCAAAATCCTCAAGAAAAAACCTATCAGTCTTTAGATGGTACAGAAATCAGACGCAATAAAAACTATCTCACAATCAAGCAACAAGAAAAGGAACTCAAGTTCAATCGAGATAACACAACTGTTAACAATACTTTTTCCGCCACACAAATCAATTATCAAATCCAAGCCAGAACGAACGAGATGCAGCAACATCTTCAACTCAATAAAGCTAAAACTCAAAATCGGTCAATAAGCAGATGAAAAATCAAAAAAAACAGACAAATGATTCTCCTCTAGGAATAATTTTTATTCTGCCAATACTTTTCTTGCTTCTTTGGCACGTTAAAAATCCGCAAATTTCTCTGGTATTGATGGAACAGCCCAGATTAATCTTGCCCTACTTAATCGAACAATTTGGATATCTCAAGCTAATCCTTGGCATAGTAGGAATCGGTTCATTCTTGTGGCTGATACATATTAGTTCTCGTAATAATAATACTGGTGTTCTACGAGGCGCAAAAGTAGTACCCAATAGGCAACTCAAAGCCACATTAAAAAAAGAACCAAAACTTAAAAATCAACCCCAACTACAACTAGCAGGAATGCCAATCCCCGCCAAATATGAAAATAGGGGATTCTTTATGATTGGTTCTCCTGGGAGTGGTAAAACTCAAGCCATCAGTCAAATGGTAGCTATTCTCAAGCAGAGAACTGACTTTCGGGGGATTATCTTCGACAGAGGAGGGGAAATGTTAGCCAAATTCTACGACCCCAGAAAAGACCTTATTTTCAATCCATTTGATGCTCGTAGTTGTCACTGGTCGCATTATCACGAGCCAGCTAGACCAGAAACTATGGCAGCAGGTTTAATTCCTCTAGAATCAACGAAAGAGCCTTTTTTCTCTATTGCAGCCAGAGCAGTTCTCGCAGAATTATTTCGTCAAACTAAAAGTAATCAGGAGTTATTTGAGCTACTACAAGGTGATGAGACAGTTTTAAGCTCATTTCTTTCAGGTACTCTAGCTGCTAGATATTTGGGAGAAGAAAAAGTTTCGACTTCTGTACTTTCTACTGTCGCCAACTACTGTGAATTTTACTCCTCTTTAACTCAACCGCAGAATAAAGCACTGAGTTTTTATAGTTGGGGTGCGAGTGATAGCCCCCGATGGATTTTTATTACTCTCAGAGAAAATGACACGGAGTTATTAAAACCTCTGTATAGTCTGATTTTTGAGTTGATGCTTAAGGGTTTGCTCTCCAACGAAGAAAGAAACAGGAAAACTGCGATTGTGATTGATGAATTGGGTGCTTTAAATCAGCTACCTAGTCTCAATCGCTTACTCAGTGAAAGTCGAAAGTTTCTAGGCTGTCCAATATTAGGAACTCAAACCGAAGCTCAGATTACGAAGATTTATGGTCGCGAAGACACCAGAATTATCTTACAGGGAACGAAAACTAAGTTAATTCTAAATTGTGCTGACCCTCAAACAGCAGAAACAATGGCAAAGATTATTGGTAAACAGGAGTCAGTTTATGTGACTAATAATCGCAGTCGTAGTATTCAAAAAGGTGGCAGAAATAGAACTTTTAGTGAGAACGAGCAGTTAAGAGAAAGCTATGCTGTTTTTCCTTCTGAATTACAAGATTTACCAGACCTTAATGGCTATTTTAAGATTGCGGGTTTACCTGCTGCTAAAGTTAAAGTGAAGATTAAAAAGTTTCAGAATAGAGCTAAACGTTTTGTGGCTTCTTCAAATAAGCAAGATGAAACTATTCAGCAACAGTGGCAGCTATTTCAAGAACCTAAAATTGATTAAGTGAAAACATTAATTCAGACGAACTAACTATATCAAAAAATTTTCGTTAGTTCTCAATCAAAATTAGTGAGAGTGTCAGAAACAATTATTTATGTTATCTCAGTAGAAGAATTTTTTAACTCTTCTACTGCTATTTGAATATCTTTGCAATTATTTTTACTCAAACTGGAGTTAACAATCTGCCATTTATCCTCAACAGGTTTTACTCTCATTAATTCAATTTGAGCCTCAGAGTTAGATTGGAGAATAATTTCTTGTTCTGTTCTGATTAGAGTATACTTTGGACTAACAAGTTTATCGCTTTCCATAAAGTCGAGCATCTTAACAATCATTGGTGTTGCCAAGTTAACTCGCTCTTGCTGATTTTTTTCTTCAAATTGCACCATTTTTTTTAGTAGTTCAATATCCTTAGAATTAAGATTACTTTCAAGCAAATCGCCAGTTATTGTTAAAATTATTCTAGGTTCTGCTTCTTCAGATGTTAGAAAACGCCTTTTTTTATAATTAGGAATAACTCTTACAAATAAATCGTTATTATTTTTTCTGATTTCATAATAAGGGATTTCTTCATCTTTTTCTTCAATATTATTATAAACTTGAAAGCCGTACGTGTGACTATACTCACTGTATTTGTCAATTAGGACATTAGCTAAATTAACAGCTTCTTCTTCCATTTGATAAATCCGAAAAAATTTCTTAATCAAAGTCGAGTTATGGCGTTGTAAACAAATAATTGGTGCTAGTGATATGTCATTAATAGGAATACCTTCTGAACCACTAGCTGAAACATATATGTTGTTCTGTTTAATTCCAGCAAAATTAGTTCCTAAAAAAGAAACACCGTAAACAAAGCAATTGCTAAGAATTGCTTTTTCTAGAGATGCTTCATTTAAATTAGCTTCTCTAAAGTTTATGGATGATAATTTAGAGTTACTTAAATGAACTTTACTTAAAATAGCTCTTGAAAAATTGATTTTATTTAAATTTATGCCTTGTAAATAGGAATTTTCTAAGTTAGCTTCTACAAAATCAGAATACTGAATCGAAGCCTTACTTAAATTAGCTTCTCGAAAAATTGCCCGATTAAAACTTGTATCCGAAGCAACTAAATTTTTTAGATTGGCTTTTGTTAGATTAGCTTCCCTAAAACTACTTTCTTTAAATTCCGCTTTTTCTAGATTAGCCTCTATTAAACTCGCACGATACAGAGATGTAAGAGTCCCGTAACAACCTGCTAAATTAGCGTTATCTAGATCGTATCCTTCCAAATTCATATCTGTTAGCGAAATACCCGATAATTGAGGAATTACATCATGGTTTTTTTCTCTCCATTTATTCCAAGCTTTTGCTCCTTTTTTTAACAAGGCTAAATGCCTTTTATTATGAGTTAGGGTTTTATTTTCTACATTCAGACCTTTAATATCTGCTGAAGGTTTTTTAATAAGTTCAGAAAGTTCTTCAACAGAAAGATTAAGTAAAAAAGCCAATTTAGGAAAATGTACTTCATCTGGCTTTTGTTCGCCTTTCTCCCAACGTGCAATCGTAGATTGGGTTACTGAAGGCTCAAGAAGCTTCCCGAAAGAAGCTTGAGTCAAATTGTTTGTCTTTCTAATTTTCTTTATTAATTCTCCTAAAAGCTGATTTGATAAGGGCTGAGTTAATTCAAAATCGCCTGTCACAATTTGCTAGAAATATGTATTTAGACCCCTAACACTATAGCAAAGAATCCTCTTTTCGACATATATCTTTAAAAATATTTACTTTTATGCGCAACTATTGCGCATATTTTGTTTAATTTTTATCATTTTTTATTTATATATTAAGCATTTTATTTTTAGTATGCGCTTATCTGTGGTATCTTTGGAGAAGAAACGATATAAAAGCAAAAGAGCCGAGACACATAGGGTTCACCTGGGAAAGTGAAAAAGCCCTTCAACGCTCGACTCTCTAGTAACAGCTTTCGCTGTGCCATCTATATTTTACTCGACCGCAGTGAAATATATTGTTGTTTGGCTAAAGCTAGTTTCGGAGAGTCATAGTTTGTATCTCGGCACTCTACAAATCAGAGGAACAACAATATGACAAGTTTCAACGTGCCACAGGGTTTAGCTTTCGGAAACTGGATTAGAAAAAAAGAAGCTGCTAAGATTATAGGAATGTCTACTCATACTCTTAAGCTCTATCGAAAGAAGCACTGGACAGAAAATATTCATTTTCTGTATCTGAATTCACGCACTATCCGTTACAACGAGAGCTTGTTAAGAGACTGGATTGCCAATCGTTATTGTTCCAAAGCACATCAAAGAGCAATTGAATTCTATTTAGCTTCCTTGCTTTCCAATCAGCAGAAAAAACGCGGTCGTAAATCTAAATAGATTGATCGCAAATTTGACAGCCTAAAACTCAAGTGCCTCTAGAAATCAAGAATTTAGAGGCACAGCTTCGCTACACCTTAAATTTAGAATTAATCATCATGACTCAAACTAAGATTCAGGGAAAGTTTTATCCTCTCAAAAGTGATGAATGGTTAGAGAGTATCAAGCAGCTAACTTTTTCTGAGCTTAAAATTCTCTACTACGTAAGAGCCCTCGATCCTTATAACAAAGGCATAAATTTAACACCCGCACAGATTGCTAAGGATTTATCTACTGAGGATTCTCAGATGCATCGCTCTACTGTTGGCAGAGCTTTAAAGTCTCTAGAAAAAAAGGGTTTTCTGAAAATGGAACTACTTCAAGTTCGTATTAAAGTTAATCCTCAAGGATTTCTCTCAGAAGAAAAAACAGCAGATGTTGTGACCACACAACGAAATTGCGAGCAGACAACACATGATGCGTCACCGCAACAGAATGTGCCTCCACACAACATTGAGTGCAGCCAGGCAACAAAATGTGCGCCCACGCAACAATCATCGGCTGAAAATCAATCTGAGCAAGGGTTTCAAATCTCTAAGACTCTTAAGACTTATTTAGACTTTAAAGACTCTCTCTCAGAAGAGGAGAGAGAAAAATTTTTACTATTTGTCAAAGAGCAAATTAAAGATTTTGCTCGACCCATTAACGATTTGGAAGCTTGGTTAGCCAGTAATACGAAATCCGATTATAAAAGACCTGATATAATTCTCAAAAAGTAACCCAAAAAAATTAATGCCGAGAAAAGCTTATTTAGTAAAGCATAAGAGCTCAGAGGAATTGAAGCGAAAATACTTAAAG
>NZ_LR214020.1 GCF_900659865.1 Hyella patelloides LEGE 07179 | reverse complement strand
ACTTTACCAGAAAACGGGCTTCGCTGTAAAGTTCGATTCATGAGGGGCTGTTTGCGTGGGTTTCCCGCGCAATTTATAAGCCCCGTCCCGTCGCTAAAAGCGAGGGTCTTCTCTCACAAAAAGATAATTAGGGAATAGATCGCTGCGGGAATTGCCATAGTAGGCATATTGAGCAATGTAGGGGTGCTGGCAATAGCGATCGCCAAAGTACCATTTTGGATACCAACTTCAACGGTAATTGATTTAGCACAGGGTTTATCTAGCCCTGAAATAGTGGCAATCCCATATCCTAGAGCCATCATGACAATATTTAGCGTAAGCGTCACCCAGCCAACCTGTAAGAAAAAGCTAGGCACATTAGCCCGTTCCTTGAGTAGTAAACCTACAATAATCAATGCCAAAAAGAACAAAGACAACCATTTAACACTTTTTTCCACTGTAGCAGCCAACCTTGGTTTGTAACGGTGCAGCACCATACCGATGCTGATGGGAATTAGAGTAATGACAGCAATCTGAATTACTGTTGTCATGAAAGGCAATTGTAAAGCTGTCCCTTGACCCATAAAGTTCTGCATAGAGAGATTGACCACCAGAGGAATCGTAAACACCGTTATCAGAGTACTAATCGCTGTCAGAGTAATCGAGAGAGCAACATTTCCCTTAACAAGATAAGAGATCATATTCGAGGTAGGACCACCAGGACAAGCTGCGAGGATCGTGACCCCAACAGCCAATTCAGGGGAAAGCGGAAAAACTGTCGCTAATCCAAAGCCGACGATGGGTAACAGAATAAGTTGAGCAATCAGACCGACGATGACAGCTTTTGGTTCAATCAAAACTCGTTTAAAGTCATCTAATGTTAACCCTAGCCCCATGCCAAGCATGATGATGAATAGTGCTAGAGGTAGAAAAACAGCCGTTAGAAAATTGGATTCCATAATAACTCCACCCATAGGAATTTTCAGGTATCTTATACCAATTTGTATTCAGAAACTAAACCAAGGTTCAGTTTCACTACTTGGCAATTTTACGAATAAAAGAGAGTAAATTAAAAAATGAAATAACAATAAATAAAAACAAAAAGCAAACAATAAAATTACATTCTCCATAATAATTTTTCGAGAAAATAGCGATCGCAAATCAGCAAAAATCTCATAATATCAAAGAGGTAAAAACCTTACATAGATTGAATTTCCCCGAAGTTCAGTAAAATAGCGATCGCCAATAGATAAACCTTTGCGTAACAACAAATGAACCAATAAATACTTTTGTCAGTAAGGGTGAATTTTTGCTTTATATGACAAGTCGCGTCCACATTGGATAAGCCATTGCTTTTGTGTGCGATTCTAAAAATAAGAATCAAACAGCTATAAAAAAAAGCGATCGTAATGAATACATATCAAAAAACCGTTATCGTTACTGGTGCATCTTCAGGAGTAGGTTTATACGCTGCTAAATCCTTAGCAGATAAAGGTTGGCACGTGGTTATGGCTTGCCGTAATTTAGAAAAGACTGCCAATGCAGTTAAAGAAGTAGGCATTTCTCAAGAGAATCACAGCGTTATCAAACTAGATTTAGCTTCTCTTGCTAGCGTGAGACAATTTGTTAACGATTTTCGCGCTAAAGATAGGTATTTAGATGCTTTGGTCTGTAACGCAGCCGTCTATCTACCTCTTCTAAAAAAGCCGATGCGTAGTGAAGATGGTTACGAATTAAGCGTTGCAACCAACCATTTGGGACATTTTTTACTCTGTAACCTAATGCTAGAAGACTTAATGCGCTCTCCTTCTAGTGACAAAAGATTAGTCATTTTAGGTACAGTTACCGCTAACCCCAAAGAACTAGGCGGTAAAATTCCTATCCCTGCACCTCCAGACTTAGGCGATCTTGAAGGTATGGAAGCAGGATTTAAAGAGCCTGTCACTATGATTAATGGTAAAAAATTCAAGCCAGGAAAAGCTTATAAAGATAGTAAACTGTGCAACGTGTTAACCATGCGAGAATTACACCGTCGCTATCACAACACTACAGGAATTATCTTTTCTTCTCTCTATCCTGGTTGTGTTGCAGATACTCCTTTATTCCGCAATCACTATCCTCTCTTCCAAAAAATCTTTCCTCTTTTCCAAAAGAATATTACCAAGGGTTATGTCTCTCAAGCTCTTGCTGGCGATCGCGTAGCGCAAGTTGTAGCGGATAATGACTTTAAAGAATCTGGCGCATACTATAGCTGGGGTAACAGACAACAACCAGATCGTCGTTCTTTCGTACAAGAAGTCTCTAACGAAGCCTTAGACGAAAACAAAGCCAAAAAACTCTGGGATTTAAGCGCGGAATTAGTCGGAATTAATCAACCTGTAGCTGCTGGTTAATTTAGCGATCGCTTAGCGGTAATTAATAAATTATAGTATATGAGATGGGTATTGCTATTGCATTACCTATCTTTTTTTGTCTAGTACAATATTGAATTAAAGTACCTTCGTAAGTACCATAAAAAAGTACCTAAGATTAGAATATTGAATCTTTGAAATCTGCCTCAAGTAAAAGTAACTCTAGAAGAAGAAGCTATTAAATTCATTGGCGATCGCAAAAAATATGGGTATTCTAGCAGAACCGAATTAGTTAAAGATGCGATCGCTCTATTGAAACAACAGTTAGAGCAAAAAGAATTAGAAAAATCGGCAAGAACATATCAGGAAATTTACGAAACAGATCGAGAGCTTCAAGAATTAACTGATAGAGCAGCTATTGAATGGCTAGAATAGATTTGACCCTTCAAAGGTGAATGATTATCGATCTTTAGTATCTAGTTATAACTTATTGTTTGTAAAGCACAAAATATTTATAAAAGGTGGCTGAATCATCATCGATACGATCGGCTATCAAAAAATAACAAAACTTTCACCACAGTACGGGAAACTTACCAAAATAGGGAAGTAAACTCCACTATTGCCATCGCAATGAGAAACGGTACTATAAAATTGTATTTTCTTGAGAGTTAAATCAAAACGATGCAAGCAGACTCTTCCAATCTAGACAAACGCAAGTTACTATCTGCGGTGGCTCATGGTTCAATTTTTATTAGTGCTTTAATAATTTCCATCGCCATCCCTATTGCTATTTATTTCATTTCGGATGATTCATTAGTAAAAGAAAATGCCAAAGAAGCAATTAACTTTCATCTCAATGTATGGCTAATTGGTGGCGTTATTGGCGTACTGTCCTTTTTAACTTTTGGCTTGGTAGGTTTTATTCTTGCTCCATTCTGGTTTATTTATCACTGGGGATTATCGGCTTTAGCGATCGCACATTGCTTTCAACAACCTGATACTATGTATCGTTATCCCTTCATTTTCCGCGTGATGTAATCACTAAAAAAACAAGAGTATATATTATAGAGATTAGACAATGTATAGAGGTTAGACAATGTTAAACCTCGAATTCATCTCTCTGTAAGTAATAGGACTTATTCTCAATTAGCTCAAATTGTTGCAAATAGTTTCAAATACAATTATCATTATCAATAGATGCAACTAATTGAGATGACAACGGTATGCCCCATTACACCGCAGCTTCCCTAAAAGCAGAACTCAATTCTAAAGGCTGGCGGATGACTCCTCAAAGGGAAAAAATTCTCCATTTGTTTCAAAATCTCCCTAAAGGCGATCATCTTAGTGCCGAAGAACTTCACGAACTCTTAGACAAGCGAGAGGAAGGAATCAGTTTATCCACCGTTTATCGAAGCGTGAAGTTAATGACTCGTATGGGTATTCTTCGAGAATTAGAACTTGCAGAAGGGCATAAGCATTACGAACTAAATCAGCCTTATCCCCATCACCATCATCACATTGTCTGTATTCAATGTAATAATACTATTGAATTTAAAGACGATACCATCTTAAAACATAGCCTTAAGCAGTGTCAGAAGGAAGGCTTTCAATTGATAGATTGTCAGTTAACTGTAATGACTATTTGTCCAGAGGCTTTACGCATGGGATGGCCCTCGGCTTTACCCAGCGATTGGTGTTGCACGAGAGTAATCTCTGAAGGGAAAAGGTAACTCAGTTATCAGTTAACTGTTAGGGCTATTTCATTATGAATATAGCCAACTAAGAAATAAAGTAGTTGGTGGTTGATTGGTGCTGGTTATTTATTACCTATTAATTTCCTCTTCTTTCTTCCTTGCTGCTGATTCGATTCTTTCTTCCTGAAAAAGCAAACCTCTGTAAACTCTCCCATTAGAAGAATTACACAGAGGCTATGTCAAGTTACGAAATTTTGTTTGTCGTTACTGAGTTAGAGTATCAATTAAGAATCACTTTAGTTGATTACATTAAACCTAATTGAGCAAGAATCCCTTTACCAGTCATTAACTCAGTAGCAACCGCAATCACAAATCCTAACATTGCTAAACGACCATTTAAGTTTTCGGCAAAATTAGTGAAACCTACTTTGTTTTCTTGATTTTCCATGATTATTGAGACTCCTATGTTTGGATAAATTATGTATTACTGACTTATGTAAATAAGTGTAACGAATTAATTTGAGTACTGCAATAAATTTTTATATAAAATTTGTTAATAGTATGCATAGAAAAAAGTGTAAGATACAAAAAAGAGGTGCAATGTATGCCTTGTCCTTACAGGAGTCAGAAGTAACCAATCCATAAGTTAGAAGTTTTTTTGAAGTCAGAAGCCTAAAATTAGTATTAGAGATTGTAAGTTGTCTTTCCATACCAAAGCTCTGATAAAGAACCCAATTAATCATAAAAATCAGCCATAAATAACCTTGATTACCCAAGAAACCTTAGAATTACTAGAATGGAAGCGTTTATGTCAGCATTTAGCTACTTTTGCTGATACCAAGTTAGGTGCGATCGCAGCAAGCAATTTACAGTTACCGACAACTAAAGAAGGTAGTTTACAGCTATTAGCGCAAACCCAAGAGATTTATAATTTAGAACAGCAATTAGATTCTGGGTGGACTTTTAAAGGAATCAAGAATATCAATCAGGCTCTAGAAAGAGCTAGTATTGGTGGTTTACTCTCAGCGAAAGAATTACTTGATGTAGCCACTACTTTAGCAGGGGTAAGATATTTACGACGTACTATCGATGCCAAAGCAGAAGAATTACCTACTTTAAACCAGTTAATTTTAGATTTACGCACCTATCCTGAAATAGAACAAGAGATACACCACTGTATTGACGATCGCGGAGAAATAACAGATCGCGCTAACCCCAAGCTAGCAGGAATTAGAAGCAAAATAAAAAGCCTTCGTAGTAAGATTAGGCAAATTTTGCAACGCATCATGCAAAAAAATATGGGGGCGGTGCAAGAGGCGGTAATTACTCAAAGAAGCGAGCGTTTTGTCTTACCAGTTAAAGCACCTCAAAAAGAAAGTATTCCAGGGATTGTTCATGATGTTTCTAGTACTGGTTCGACACTATATATTGAACCGCGATCGGTAATAGAGTTTGGTAACCAACTGCGACAGGCAGAAAAACAGGAAAAAAGAGAAGAAGAAGCCATCTTAAGAGCTTTGACCGCTAAAATTGCCGAAGTTTTAGAAGATATCGAGAAATTATTAGCGGTTGCTACTATTTTAGATTTAGCTACTGCAAGAGCGCGTTATGGTGCTTGGTTAGAAGCTAATCCCCCTCGTTTTACCGATCCAGAAGAAACAGTTACTTTGCGTCGATTACAGCATCCTTTGTTAGTATGGCAAGCTAAATACGAAGAAGGTAATGCAGTAGTTCCTATTGATGTCAAAATTGAACCGCAGACCATTGTAGTTGCGATCACTGGTCCCAATACGGGAGGGAAAACTGTTACTTTAAAAACTATCGGTTTAGCTGCATTGATGGCAAAAGCAGGAATGTTTGTACCTGCTAAAGTTCCTGTAGAAATTCCTTGGTTTGACTCTGTATTAGCAGACATTGGGGATGAGCAATCTTTACAACAAAGTTTATCGACTTTTTCAGGACATATTCGCCGTATTAGTCGCATTATCGAAGCTATTAAACCCCAATCAATAGCAGAAAATGTTGCGAACAACTCTTTAGTTTTGCTAGATGAAGTAGGAGCAGGTACAGATCCAGCAGAAGGTAGTGCTTTGGCGATCGCTATTCTCAAATATTTAGCAGAACATACTTTACTGACGGTAGCGACTACCCATTACGGAGAATTAAAAGCTCTCAAATATCAAGACGAGCGTTTTGAAAATGCTTCGGTAGAATTTGATGATAGTACTTTACAACCTACCTATCGTTTATTGTGGGGGATTCCTGGGCGTTCTAATGCTTTAACTATTGCTCAAAGATTAGGCTTAGATACTGCCATTGTCGAAGATGCTCAGAGCCTCGTAGGAGCTACTAAAACTCAAGATGTTAACGAAGTAATCGCAGCTTTAGAAGCCCAACGTCGAGAACAAGAAGCCAAAGCAGCAGAAGCAGCAAAACTATTAGCTGAAACGGAGAAATTTTATAGCGAAGTTTCCCAAAAAGCCGACTCTTTAAAAGAAAGAGAACAACAACTAAAGGTATCCCAAGAAGAAGCTGTCAAAAAAGCCCTTTTAGATGCTAAATCCCAAATTGCTCAGGTAATTCATAATTTACAAAGAGGAGAACAATCGGCTCAAAAAGCTCAAAAAGCCACAGAAGCCCTCGATAAAATAGCAGGCAGACATCTTAAAACAACTCAGCAACCCCAACCAGCTAAACCAGACTATAAACCTCAATTAGGGGAAAAAATTAGGATACCTCGTTTAGGACAAACAGGAGAAGTTTTAGAAATAGATGAAGCAGAAAAGCAATTAATAGTACGCTTTGGCTTTATGAAAATGTCTGTTGGTTGGGGAGAAATTGAATCTCTTGATGGGCAAAAAGTGCCAGCACCTGCCAAAAATCAAGCCAAACAAACTAGAAAAACTCCGCCCGCAGCCAGAAAACAACCATCTGTTACCGTTAGAACATCGCAAAATACCCTAGATATCCGTGGTAGTAGAGTCGCCAACGCGGAAATAGAAGTAGACAATGCGATCGCTAAAGCTATAGAATCGGGAGTATTGTGGATTATTCACGGTAAAGGTACGGGGAAACTACGCGAGGGTGTCCATGAATTTTTACAACGCCATTCACAAGTAGCTAAATATGAACTCGCTCCCCAAAAAGAAGGAGGTGCAGGAGTTACTTTGGTTTATCTAAAGTAAAAAATTTATGTTTTTGTCGAACTGAGGTTGAAACATAGCAACAAGCAACGAACCGTATCATTATTTATTCATCTCTCAAATCACCAACGTCCTCAAATTTAATAGTACTTACAAGCAATAATAATTATTTTTGTATTTGTTACTTTATAAACCAAGCGATGTTCTCGATTAATTTTTATTGACCAATAGCCATTTAATTCTCGCTTTAATGGTTCGGCGTGTTGAGAGATAATCGGAGACGAACGTTCTAGATGTTTCAGGATCGTGATAATTCTACGATAAATTTTGCGATCTAATTTAGCCCAGCTCCTAAAATCCTCAAAAGCAGATAATTCAAAAATTATTTTTTTCCTCATTCAAGGTTATTGAGATTAACATTGACTAGATGAACCCCTTGTTCAATATTATTTTTAGCTTGAAACAATCTTTTTTGATTAGTTGGCGATTTTAAAAGATACTCTGTTTCATCTACTTCGTAAACTATAATTTCAATTTCTTTATCTTTATAGGTTTTTTGTAAATCTTCCAAGAAATCATCACCTAGTTCATTTGCTTTCAATCGATAAATTATACGCATTACAATGATAAAACTTATGGCTTATATATCTATATGTGTCTAGTTTAAAATAATTGTCTAATTTGGTGGTTGATTTGGGTTAGTTTGTGTTCGATCTAGAAAGCTGATAACTTATAGCGTTTCTCTTAGTTATGAGGATATTATGAGTAGTTTGTAGAGATCGCCTCTATATATTTTTTGCTTTGGTACACAATGCTTTTTCGGATATCGATCGCTTATTATTATCTATAGCAATCCCATAATAAAAATCTAAAAATGGAATTACCAAGCGCAAATACTCCTTTATATAATCATCCTTTACCAAAAATTGAACAGTGGCTCAAAAATTTAGGTTGCGAACAAGACAAAGAGAATCTACATTGTTGGTATGTGCAAAAACCTGACTGGCAAGCAGAGATTTGTTTAGAAATAGAAGAATTAACAGTTAGTTATTTTAATACAGAAAGTAAAGTCAAGGATTTTAATCGTTCTTTTAAATATTCTCTCAGTCGCCAAGATATTGAATCTGCGGTGTTTTCTGGGCCATAATGTTTAAAAGTCAAAAGTCGTGATGTTCTCAAGAAAACGAGGTCATTAGAGAAAGATAGGGAAAGGAGGGGTAAGGTGGATGAGGTAGGTAATTGGGAGATGGAGTGACAACTGATAATTATCTGTTTTCATCTGTGTAAAGGTTGTGGACTAACAATCAACTACTAACCATTAACAGGGCGCAAGCCTTGCGCCCCTAATAACGACGAACAAACAACTAATAACCACTGTACGGGCGATTCACGACGCGCGACGGCGAAGCCGAGTCCTTTAGGGGAGCAAGTCCTTTAGGATGAATCGTCCCCATTAACCACCAACCATTCATTAATCACCAGCAAATGATCAAAATCCTTCATCTTTCGGATATTCACATGGGAAGCGGATTTTCTCATGGAAAAATCAATCCTGAAACAGGTATAAACACTAGATTAGAAGACTTTGTGCAGACTTTGAGTCTGTGTATAGATCGTGCCATTAACGAACCTGTGGATTTAGTTTTGTTTGGTGGAGATGCTTTTCCTGATGCAACTCCTGCACCCTATATACATGAGGCGTTTGCTAATCAGTTTCGGCGATTGGCTGATGCTAAGATACCAACTATTTTGCTAGTGGGAAATCATGACCAGCATTCTCAGGGAAATGGGGGGGCTAGCCTATGTATTTATCGTACCTTAGTTGTGCCTGGTTTTATTGTCGGCGATCGCATTACTACTCATCGTCTTAGTACCAGAAATGGTGATATTCAAGTGATTACTTTGCCTTGGTTAAATAATTCTGCATTATTAACTCGTCCCGAAACAGAAGGTTTATCTGTAGCAGAAGTTGACCGCTTATTATTAGAAAAATTACAGCCAATTATTGAAGGTGAAATTCGCCGTTTAGACCCCGATATACCCACAGTATTGCTAGGTCATTTAATGGCAGATCGAGCTAATTTAGGAGCAGAAAGATTTTTAGCGGTGGGCAAAGGTTTTACTATTCCTGTATCCTTTTTTATTCGTCCCGAACTTGATTATGTAGCCTTGGGTCATGTCCACAAACATCAAAATTTAAACCAGGCAAACAATCCACCAATTATTTATCCAGGTAGTATAGATCGGGTGGATTTTTCGGAAGAGAAAGAAGACAAAGGCTATATATTTCTGAATCTTATTAAAGGTAAAGTAGAATGGAAATTCTGTTCTTTACCAGTACGCAGTTTTTGCACCATTAAAGTTGACGTATCGGAAAAAGACGATCCGCAACAAGCAATTTTAGATGCAATAAAAAAACAAGAAATTAAAGATGCTGTAGTCAGATTAGTTTACAAATTGCGCTCAGAACAATTAGAATTAATTAGTAATTTAGCTTTAGATAAAGCTTTAAAATCTGCCCATAGCTATACAATTCGTCCTGAATTAATTAGTCAATTATCCCGTCCTCGTTTACCAGAATTAGGAGTAGGAAATACTATCGATCCATTGGAGGCTTTACAAGCTTATTTAAACAATCGAGAAGACTTACAAGACATTGCTGAAGAAATGTTAGAAACGGCTCAAGGATTAATGGATAATTAAGTACGTAGCTCCAGTCTATTAAACATTATTAAGGTAAATCTGAGGTGTCGGATTTAGGAAGATAGCAATCTTATTTTAGTTATGAAAATTATGTAGCTAAGTGTTTTTGGTCATTTGTTCGTTCTCTCAAATGATTTACAGCTACTATATAATACTCAATTCAGATCGCAAATCTGTTTTTTAGTTTTATTACTTATTCCTTATTAAATTCGGCAGTCGCGGACTTGGAAATGGGCGAGTGTTGACGTAATCGTTCATTCCCCCCTAAAAAATTCCCAGGAAAATTAGGCGCGAGGAATCCCCGCAGATTAATTACAAACAGGAAAAGGTGGTGGATTAATTCCTTTTCTTGCCCCTCTCAAAACTTGAGCGATGTAAGTCCAAGGATTAATATTTCTCAGACGACAGGTTTCGATGACACTAAGCAGCGAACTGTAAGCCAAACTGCCCTCGCTGGTACGAGTCCCAAAGCCAATATTGCGAGCAATCACTGCATGGCGTAATGCACGTTCGGCTTCATTATTGGTCGGTGGTAATTCTGGATGAT
>NZ_LR214019.1 GCF_900659865.1 Hyella patelloides LEGE 07179 | reverse complement strand
TTTACATTCTAAGCATATTATTTCCGAACCATATCGAAAACAATTATTTTGGCTGAATTTCTTAAGGATTAACTGCTTAATGTTCCTGAATTCCTAAGTATTACATTTTGACGTGCGGAAGGTGGGCTCTAAAGTACTTCTGAGCCAAAGATATCATCATGAGAACTACCTTCCATAACAGTTAAATCACCTATAGGAACAGGATTTAGTATTAGGGTATTAGAAAGCCAAAAATATCGATTGGAAGAGCTAGTTCATTTATCTGCGTTTGCGGTGTTCGTTCATCTGTGGATGTTATCTTGTCTCAGATTGGAATGTAAATCGCCGTATTTGTATGGTTTAGCTTCCTGAGAAAAAATTTCCCATAAATTATTATGTTCTAAACTACTGAGAATAGATATTATATGTAGCGGGCAAGCAAAAAATTATTATTGCTAAATTTATTATGGCTAAATACGTATTTATTACTGGCGGGGTTGTTTCCAGTATTGGTAAAGGAATTGTCGCAGCTAGCTTGGGTAGATTACTCAAGTCCAGAGACTATTCTGTATCAATCTTAAAACTCGATCCTTACATTAATGTCGATCCTGGTACAATGAGTCCTTTCCAGCACGGGGAAGTATTCGTTACTGATGATGGTGCAGAAACAGACTTAGATTTAGGACATTACGAACGTTTTACTGACACATCTATGTCTCGTCTTAACAGTGTTACCACTGGTTCAATTTATCAAGCAGTCATCAATAAAGAAAGAAGGGGTGATTACCAAGGGGGAACAGTACAGGTAATTCCTCACATTACAAATGAAATTAAAGAAAGAATTCATCGAGTGGCTCGTAATACAGGCTCAGATGTTGTTATTACAGAAATTGGTGGCACAGTAGGAGATATTGAATCATTACCTTTCCTCGAAGCAATTCGTCAATTTCGCAAAGATGTCGGACGTAACAATGTTGTGTATATGCACGTTACCCTTATTCCTTGGATATCCGCAGCAGGGGAAATGAAAACTAAACCCACTCAGCACTCGGTTAAAGAATTACGCTCTATTGGAATTCAACCAGATGTCTTAGTTTGTCGTAGTCAGCGTCCTCTAAAATCAGGAATTAAAGAAAAAATATCTGAATTTTGTGATGTTCCTGTAGAATCGGTGGTTACTTCTCGTGATGCTAGCAGTATCTACGAAGTTCCCCTGATTCTAGAACAGGAAGGCTTGGCACAACAAACTTTAGAATTACTACAGCTAGATCGACGAAAACCAGATTTAGATGGCTGGAGCAATTTAGTTGCTCGGATGAATAGCCCTAAAACTAAAATAGAAATTGCCATTGTCGGTAAATACGTCCAGTTATCAGATGCTTATTTATCTGTAGTGGAAGCTTTGGGACACGCTGCGATCGCTACTGGTAGTGAGGTAAACTTAAGATGGGTAAGTGCGGAAGATTTAGGAAAACATGGTGCGGAGCAATACCTTAAAGATGTAGCAGGTATCGTTGTTCCAGGGGGCTTTGGAATCCGTGGCGTAGATGGTAAAGTTGCGGGTATTGGGTATGCACGGGAAAATAAGATTCCCTTCCTCGGCTTATGTTTGGGAATGCAATGCTCTGTTATAGAATGGGCAAGAAATATCGCTCATTTGGAAAGAGCCAATAGTTCTGAATTTGACGAGAAAACCCCAAACCCTGTAATTAACTTACTTCCAGAACAACATGATGTGGTAGATCTAGGCGGTACAATGCGCCTCGGTCTTTATCCTTGTCGTTTAAAACCCAATACTCTCGCTTTTTCTTTGTATCAAGAAGAAGTGGTTTACGAACGCCACCGTCATCGCTACGAATTTAATAACGCTTATCGTAGCTTACTTTTAGAAACTGGTTATGAAGTAAGTGGCTCATCTCCTGATGGTCGTTTAGTAGAAATTATCGAATTAAAAGGTCATCCTTTCTTTCTTGCTACTCAGTTTCACCCAGAGTTTCGCTCTCGTCCTAGTAACCCCCATCCATTATTTTTAGGTTTTATCCAAGCTGCTATTGGGGGCGAAACAGTAAATTATTCTCTAGAAGAAATTAATTTGGAACTCAAAAGTTAAAAGTATTGCATTTTCCGATCTCTTTTCCCTATTTGCGTCCTTCAGGACGGAAATTAAATAAGTATTTTGTTCGGGCTGAAACCGTACCGCAGGGCTTGCGGAATCGGGCTGTTGCAATACAGTAAAGGCCTGTGGACGTAGCAATGTCGGGGGCATAAGTTTGGCTTGTGTCTAGATATGTGCGGGTGAAACAGAAAGACTCAATCGTGAGGTTGGGAATCACCATGCCTGATAGCTGGTGAGGATGTCAATTTCCTGACAATAAAAAAAAGTCTTCCTTTTATTAAGGAAGACTTAACGAACTAATAATTTGATTTATGAGCTATGAGGTAAAAAACAGTAAAGTCTTGGTCGATGAATCTTGAAGGATTACTCCTCAGTTTCAATTTCAGTTTCAGTTTCAACAACTCCTTCAGCAGCTTCAGAATCAGTTTCTACTTCAGCAGAATCGCCTTCAGGAAGCATGATTTCTGTAGGATCGGTTTCTTCAGCAGATTCAATATCATCGGTAACTTCAGTTTCAGTGTCGATCGCCGCATCTTCACTCATGCCATCGGGAGTTTCAGTTTCAGTGTCGATCGCCGCATCTTCACTCATGCCATCGGGAGTTTCAGTTTCAGTGTCGATCGCCGCATCTTCACTCATGCCATCAGGAGTTTCAGTTTCCACCGCAGTATCGTCAGTCATACCGTCAGGAGTTTCACTACCTAATTCATCGGGAGTCATGTCTTCTACGGATTCAACACCTTCTTCCCCTTCTTCAAGAATAACGGAGTTCTCGCCACTGGGGACTTCTGTGTTGGGAGTGCTGTTGACAGAGGAACAAGCACCTAAAAGAGCTAAGAAGCTTAATGTTAAGGATAGAGGTAGAACTTTAATGTCAGTTTTCATGGTTGTTATCTGTTTCTTTAATTGGTTTGTTAATTATTAAGTTAAAGCTTAAAAGTAAAAAACCTGATAGTTTTTATTATAAAAAAAAGTTTTTTTGTCGGGAACTTTCTTATAAAAATAGTAGTCTGCATTGGTCTTTATAGTTGCATTACTCGATCGATAATAGTCATTTTTCGTAGTAACTATTGCTTATATTATCACGGCAAATAGATGAATAATGTCTTTATATCAAGGCTGAAAGGTAGTGGATCAATAGAAATTACTATTTTAGATAGGTTTTAAAAGCTAATAAAATATTAAGAAAATATAAATTGAGGCTCTAGTAATAGCTTAAAAACACTTTTATAGTAAGGAAAAACCTAATCCTAGTAATGAGCCAACAAGGATTAGTTTCCAAGGAGTGATTTTATAATTAATCAAACCAATTAACGCCAGAATAAAAATTACTGTTACTTCAATAGATTGGGCGATTGTCTCTTGAATTAAAGCCGTTTGTGCTAGAGGAATTGCTGCTGCTGCGATCGCTCCTAAGACTGCGGGGGTCACACCTTTTAAGAAGCTTTTGACCTGGGGATAGTTTCTGATTTTTTGTAGCAGAGGTGTCGCAATCATGATAAATAGGAAAGAGGGCGTAAAAATACTGACTGTAGCCGTAATTGCACCGAAAAAGCCTGCTACTTTATAACCCACAAACGCAGCCGTTAAGACTACTGGACCTGGGCTAATTTGACCGATAGCAACCCCATTGAGAAATTCTGTTTTCGTTAACCAGTTAAGCTTTTCGACTACTTCAAACTCTAGGAGGGGGATAATTACCAAACCTCCACCAAAAATAAAACTGCCAACTTGGAAAAAGAAACTTAGTAAAGGAAAGAAAAACTCTTGAATTCTTTCTGTACCCCAAAAGCTAGAAAAAGTTAGGTTGCTAGTTGCTAATGTCGTATCGAGACTCAGAGGAATCAAAGGAAACCAGAAATTACTGGAGTAAAAGCGATCGCTTAATAAATGAAATAATCCCGCCAAAAGGAATAAAATTAAGACATTGATGTTAGAGAATAACATCAGAGCCAAAGTGATTATAGCGATCGCTATTCCCAACTTATTGCTAATCACTTTTCGACTCAACTTCCAACAAAAGCCCAAAATAATAGCTGTTACCACAGGGGAAATCCCTAAAAACAAAGCTTTCGTTTGGGGTAGGGTTTGCCAATGAAAATAAGCCCAAGACAAAGCTAGAACAATCAAAAAAGCCGGAAAAATAAAACATATTCCCGCAACTAAAGCCCCTAATTGTCCACTTCGCAGATAACCTGTATAAATAGCCATCTGAGTCGAAGCTGGGCCTGGTAACATCTCACAAATGGCAATCCCTTCACTAAATTGTTCCTGGTCTAACCAATTTCTTCTGGTAACAGCTTCATCGCCAATAGCTGCAATATGAGCTTGAGGGCCACCAAAACCGATAATGCCTAGTTTGAGAAATAAAAATGCTAATTCTTTCATTTCGTTTGTGGTTGTTTGTTCGTTATTAATTAACTGATTTCTGATTTCTGATAATCGATCGTTGATATGATGAAGAGGTTAAGAAGGTAGTGGCTAATGTGGAAAAGCAACCAAGTATTATCGCGATTTTAGGAACAGGCGTTTGGGGATCTGCTTTAGGGAAGTTATTAAGTAACAATCAACATCAAGTCCTTTTTTGGAGTCGTAGCAATAGTACAACTCTCACAGAAATAATTCCACACTCTTCGGTAATAGTTTCTGCAATCTCGATTAAAGGGGTGCAATCGACTATTAATAAGCTAAAAAATCTCAATCTCACTCCAGAAACAATTATTGTTACCGCCACCAAAGGTTTAGACCCCGATACCACTAAAACCCCTTCTCAGATTTGGCAACAAGCCTTTCCCCATAACCCTGTAGTAGTACTATCAGGCCCTAATTTATCTAAAGAAATAGACCGAGATTTACCCGCAGCTACTACTGTTGCCAGTAATAGTGTCGTCGCAGCCGAAACCATTCAAGCAATTTTTTCGGCCGATTTGTTTCGCGTATATGTGAATCAAGACCCCTTGGGAACAGAGTTAGGGGGTACTTTAAAAAATATTATGGCGATCGCAGCAGGAGTATGTGACGGTATGAAACTGGGTACTAATGCCAAAGCTGCACTACTGACTAGAGCCTTACCAGAAATGATACAGGTAGGGACTCACTTGGGTGCTAAGGCGGAAACTTTTTTTGGTTTATCTGGTTTAGGAGATTTAATTGCTACCTGCGATAGCCCTCTGTCTCGTAACTATCAGGTAGGCTACGGCTTGGCGCAAAGAAAAACCTTGGAAGAAATTTTATCTGATTTGGAAGGTACGGCAGAAGGGATTAATACTACTCAAGTGCTAATTAAAATTGCCCATCAAAAACAAATTGCTGTTCCGATTGCTCATCAAGTTAATCTGTTACTAAAAGGCAAGATTACCCCTCAACAAGCAGTAAAAGCTCTTATGGCGAGAGAGTTAAAAGCCGAATTTCACCATTTAGATGGCAAGTAAGTGAGCAGGTAAGGGAAATCATCGATCGATTCGATCTCAAGAATAGATTCTTCCGCGCCATTTTTGAGGTTTTTTGATAGATGATAAGAAGATGCGCCATACTGCCAATGTATCGGCAAAGGGCGATAACCAGAAGAAAATAGAAGAACTAATATAGGAAGGCGCGATCGCAAATAACATGCCCCAACGTAATAGTATCAAAAATAAATTTAAACCCAAAAGCCCCCACAAAAGAGTCAATTGATTGCCACTACTAATTAAATAAATGGTGATTATTAACAGTGGTACAGGTAAAGCTTGTACTAAAAAGAGAAAAGCGACATCCCCCCAAACTTGAGCATTAGAAGCTGCATCTTTCAAATCTAGCGATCGCCCCCATTCTTGCCAAGTTTCTTTGGCTCCTTCATACATCCTGACCTTGATTACTTTTGAACCGTCTAAAAAGCCTACTTTATAACCCTTGGCTGCGATGTTCCTAGCTAAAGTTACATCATCACAAAAAGAACTAGCAGCAGTGGTGTAACCATCCAAAGCTTTTAATACCGAACGACGACAAAGAAAACATTGTCCGTTTGCCATCACTCGACTTGAAGTATTGGCATCAATTCCTGCTGAGTCAAAACGATAGAGCAATGTCATCAACAAAGCAGGTTGTAACCACCATTCTCCTGGGTACTGCAAAATAAACTGAGGAGCAAGGGAAATAACATCATAGCTTTCTTTCTCTGCTATAGTCACTAAACTGGAGATTAAGCCAGGTTGAGGTTGTGTATCTGCATCTATGCCCAAAATCCAATCACTATCAGACGAACTGTGTAAATATCCCGTATGTAATGCCCAAGGACGACCAACCCAACCAGAAGGAAGAGGATCGTCGGTAATGAGACAAAACCGAGAATCCTGTTTACTGGTGGTTTTGACTATTTCCTGTGTCCCATCTTGCGAGTTGCTATCGACAACAATAACTTCTCTTAATTCTTGATTTTGTTGGCTTAAACCCTCTAGACAAGGAGTAATTCGGTTAGCTTCATTTAAAGTCGGAACCACAACGCTTACTTTGCCTGAAAAATCGGGATTAAAAGGTTGAGGTTGCAGAGGAGGACGACGTATGGCCCCTTTGAGCAAACGAGATAAGAGGATCGCCGTTGCCACTACCTGAAACAATAGTAACATTATAGCGATCGCCATAAACAAGTTAGAGTTCAAAATAAGTGAATGGTTCAAATTAATTTAGAAAAACGACATTGCCTCATGGTGGTATGAAAAGCGCAAAATTTTACTTTTTCATTAATATTCAAGAGGCTTAAAGCTTAGAGGAGGGACTGTCTCTTGGGGAGGTGGCGTATTCTGGGGAAACCCCAGAATCGTGTGACCGCCGTGTTTCCCCAAGAGTTTACATTGTCCTCGAATGGGGATACGCCCCGTCTTAGAGCTTAAAGCTACGAACAGTATTACTATAGGTTTCATACCTGTCTTGAACGAGTTGCTCATTGAGGGAAACCCAAGGGGCTGATTCTGTCGTTTCACGGCAGAACTTGTAAGCCCCGCCCAAGACCCCTAAAGGACTCGGCTTCGCCGTCGCGCACTCGTTCGCTAAATCAGCAACGCCAGAAAAACGAGTTCATTTGACTTGTAACCATAGTTCACTGGAGTTAAAGTTGTTGGTTGCTCTCCAGTACAAAGCTACGATAGGAACAACACCTAAAACAATTCCTAACAGCACTGGAAGATAAAACCCCGCAGCCAAACTCAAAACAGTTGCAAATGTAAAATTAGCCAAATAAATTGTCAAAGGTAAGCTCAAGTCCATATCAGATAGATTGAGGGGTTTCATGCGCCATAGTAAGGTGGCAACAGCCATAAACACCATACCTGTACCCATCCAACCAGCAAAGTTTTGATAAGGCATTCCGAAAAATGCTCCTGGTTGTTCCCAAACCCAGAAAGGAATTGGTGCTTGGCTCATCGCAGGATCGAGAACAAAGTCCCATGAAGTAAGGCATAATGAGCCAAAAGCGATCGCTCCTAAATAACGCAACCAGTTCTTCATGGCAATGGTTTGTAAACCCACCAAAGCAATTATATAAGCACTAAAACCGAGATAAAACCAAGACAAAGGAATCGTAAACGGTACTAAACCAGCAATTTTATAACCCAAATTACTCAGATAACGATAATGACCAAAAGGAAAACCAGTGCTGGTTCCTAGTAGTTCGCTAGTCAAAGATAAACCGATTGCAGGTACCATAAACCCCAACCAGTGCCATAAACCTAATTTCCGATAGGCGTAAATAGCAACAGCAACAGTTCCTAACAACATATAGATAACACCACCTCCAGCCATCGACCAAGCAAAAATTTTTTGTCCCCACTCAAAAGAGGTTAGCTTTGTCATAAAGTCTATGTTGGGTACAACTAAAATAATTCCTGCCAAGCCAAAAGCCATCGATATAATATGTCCAGTGAGCAGATAGCCTTCAACGTTTGATAATTTTTTCATTAGTGAATTTTAGATTAGAGAAAAACTCCTTTTGTAGTTAGTTTACAAAGATTAATGAAGAAATGTGTAGCAAAGAGCTACTTTGATTTTTTCTAGAGCTTTCAAAAATGCGCTGTGAGCCAAATTACGTTTAAACTTAATTAACTATCAGTAGCAAGAGATAGAAGGTCAAAACTCAAAATTATGGCACATTTAGACAAAATAGCGGTAGGAATCATCGGTGCTTCTGGATATGGTGGAGTTCAATTAGTGCGTTTATTGTTGGAACATCCAGAAGTAGAAATTGCGTACTTGGGGGGAGATAGTAGTGCGGGGAAAAAATTCACTTCTCTTTATCCTCATTTGACTCATCGAGTAGATTTAGACATTGAGAAGATAGATTTGGATGTAGTGGCTAATCGCTGTAAGGTAGTATTTTTGGGTTTACCCAACGGGTTGGCTTGTAACATCGCACCGACTTTGATTGCTAAGGGTTGTAAAGTACTCGATCTATCAGCAGATTATCGTTTCAGAGATTTAGATACTTATATTGCCTGGTATAAAAAAGAACGAGCCGATGGAGAAACCGCAAAGAAAGCAGTTTATGGTTTACCCGAACTATATCGCAATCAAATCGAGCAATCCCTTTTAATTGGCTGTCCTGGCTGCTATCCTACTGCTACTTTACTTGCTTTATCCCCTTTATTAAAACAAGGCTTAATCGAGCCAGAAACCGTCATTATCGATGCTAAGTCTGGTACTTCTGGAGGTGGTCGTCAAGCTAAGACGAATATGTTGTTAGCAGAAGCAGATAATTCTCTAGGAGCTTATGGAGTAGCAAATCACCGCCATACTCCAGAAATCGAACAGATTTGCAGTGAATTAGTTAGACAAGAAGTGAGAGTGCAGTTTACACCCCACTTAATTCCAATGGTCAGGGGTATCTTATCCACAGTTTATGCTACTCTGCGCGACCCTGGTTTAGTTAGAGACGATCTGATTACGATTTATAATGCTTTTTATCGTTCATCTTCTTTTGTCAAGATATTACCCAATGGGATTTATCCCCAGACTAAATGGGCTTGTGGCACTAATCTTTGTTACATTGGCATTGAAGTAGATCCCCGCACTGGTCGAGTAATTGTCATGTCGGCTATTGATAACCTAATTAAAGGTCAAGCTGGTCAAGCAGTTCAATGTATGAATTTAATGATGGGTTGGGACGAAGCTTTGGGCTTACCTCAATTGAGTTTTTACCCTTAAAATTAGCTCGCTTGGAGCTTAAAGCTGTTAGCTAGTTAAACCATCGATCATTTACCATTAAGTGTTTATGGAAGAGACAAAATCCAGCAAAAATAAAGGCAAAAATAAATATTGGTTGTGGTTAACTACCGCAGTTTTTGTTGTGATGCAATCTCTTCCTGTTCAAGCTCAAACAGTATTAGAGTCTATTGAAGAAACAGGGGTTTTAAAAGTAGCAGTTAGAGAAGATGCTGCACCTTTTGGTTATGTAGATTCTGCAAAAAATTTACAGGGTTATTGTTTGGATTTTTTAGCTTTATTAGAAGAAAAACTAAAACAAAAATTAAAAAGAAATACGCTCGCAGTTAGGCTATTAAAATCAACCACTAGTAATCGTTTTCAATTAATTCAACAAGGATTAATCGATTTAGAATGTGGTCCTAATACAATTAGAGAATTATCTTTATCGGATGTTGCTTTTTCTAGAGCATTTTTTAATACTGAAATACAGTTTTTAATTGCCAAAGAGCAAGAAGATAGAATTGATTTAGAGGGTGATTTAGCAGATACAAGTATTGGGGTGATTCGTAATACTGGCATTGAACAATTAATTAGAGAAAGCTATCCCTTAGCAAGATTAGTTCTTTTCTCAGGAATTACTGCCAGAGATAGAGGAGTACAGGCAGTTGAACAGGGAAATATTGATGCAATGGCTAGTGATGGTATTTTATTAAAAGCCGAAGCAGCAGAACAAAATTTACCTGTAGATGAATATATTTTGATTCCCCAAAATACTGCTTCTTTTGATAATAAATTGTCTGCTAATAGCGATCGCTACGGAATGATTATTAGAGGCAACGATCCCCAATGGCAAGACTTTATCAATTCGGTAATCTCTAGTAAAGAATCTCAGCAATTATTTAAGCAATGGTTTGACTTAGTTGAGTCTTTTCCCCAACAATCTAATAACTAATAGCTCTTATTAACGATCTTAAAAATCGCGTTTCTCAAGATTATTAAAAACAGAGGTTACAGTAATAATTTGTGAATTGCCGTAGGAACAAAGATAATAAAAACAATTTAACTAGTCACTCAATCTTGATGGGAGCAAGTCAGTTTTGATAGAACAAGAGAACTAGAGAGTTTAGAGAGAGTAAGCGGTAACATGAAATGGAAGTTGATTGATGGCAAAATAGATGGATTCCCAGAAAGAGGCACTCTTAGCACAG
>NZ_LR214018.1 GCF_900659865.1 Hyella patelloides LEGE 07179 | reverse complement strand
CGCTTCAGTTATCAATCATGAATTCAACTTCTACCAAAAATTTAGAGAGTGCCAATCTCAAACTCAGGGGCATGAGTTGTGCTTCTTGTGCCATTCGTATAGAGGAGGCAATTAAAAATGTACCTGGAGTAGCCGAATGTAACGTTAACTTCGGTGCAGAACAAGCTGCGGTTAAATACAATCCTCGCCAAACCAGTATTGCAGATATCCAAGATGCGGTAGAGGAAGCAGGATACTCGGCTTATTCTCTTCAAGAACAAGCAATGTTGACAGGAGAGGATGACATTGAACAAGCTGCCCGAAAAGCCGAATCCCGCGATCTGAAACTCAAAATCATTGTTGGTGGCATAATTAGCTTCATTCTAATTGTTGGTTCGCTACCAATGATGACGGGGTTAACTCTGCCTTTTATCCCTGCATGGTTGCATAACCCCTGGCTACAGTTGATATTGACTACACCAGTTCAGTTTTGGTGTGGCTACAGATTTTATATCAGTGGGTGGAAAGCCTTTAAACGTCATACTGCGACGATGGATACATTGATTGCTCTTGGAACGAGTGCAGCATATCTTTATTCTGTATTTGCTACCGTCTTTCCCGACTTCTTTCTCAACCAGGGTTTAATGCCAGAGGTTTACTACGAAACCGCAGCCGTAATTATTACGATGATTTTACTTGGACAGTGGTTTGAAAATCGGGCAAAAGGAAAAACCTCAGAGGCGATTCGTCAACTTATGGGTTTACAGGCTAAAGATGCCAGAGTGATACGTAATGGACGAGAAATAGATGTTCCCATTAACGAAGTACAGATTAACGACACGATCTTAGTACGCCCAGGAGAGAAAATTCCTGTTGATGGAGAAATAGTTAGCGGTAGTTCTACCATCGATGAAGCAATGGTAACAGGGGAAAGCATACCCGTTAAAAAACAGCGAGGAGATGAAGTCATTGGCGCGACAATTAATAAGACAGGTAGTTTTAAGTTTAGGGCTACCAGAGTCGGTACAGATACAGTTTTGGCGCAGATAGTTCAGTTGGTACAGGATGCTCAAGGTTCAAAAGCACCAATACAAAGACTGGCTGACAAGGTGACTGGCTGGTTTGTGCCTACCGTCATCGCTCTCTCTATTATTACTTTTGTTCTGTGGTTTACTATTATGGGAAATATTTCCCTGGCTTTAATTAATACCGTCGGATTATTAATCATTGCCTGTCCCTGTGCTTTGGGTTTGGCGACTCCCACTTCGGTAATGGTAGGTACGGGAAAAGGTGCAGAAAACGGCATTTTAATTAAGGGTGCAGAGAGTTTGGAACTGGCACACAAACTTCAAACAATAGTTTTAGATAAAACTGGCACGATTACTCAGGGGAAGCCAACTGTTACTGATTACCAAGCAGTTAGGGGTGTTGATTATGGCGCAGAACTAAAGTTATTACGCTTAGTCGCAGCAGTAGAACGTAATTCCGAACATCCTCTAGCCGAAGCAGTAGTAAGATACGCTCAGTCGCAAGATGTCGATCTACCAGAAAGTAATGATTTTGAAGCAGTAGCAGGAAGCGGAGTGCAGGGTACAGTTTCAGATCGTTTGGTACAAATCGGTACTCAACGCTGGATGTCTGAGTTGGGCATCAAAACTGATACTTTACAGCAACAAAAAGATACTTGGGAAGCAGAGGCTAAAACCGTAGTTTTAATTGCCGTAGACGGCGAACTAGAAGGAATTATGGGTATTGCCGATGCGGTAAAACCTTCTTCCACCGCAGCAGTAAGGGCATTACGTAACTTAAATTTAGAAGTAGTGATGCTGACAGGAGATAATCAAAAAACCGCCGAAGCGATCGCTCGTCAGGTGGGTATAGTTAGAGTAGAAGCGGAAGTACGCCCCGACCAAAAAGCAGCCAAGGTCAAAGAATTACAACAAGAAGGCAAAATAGTCGCAATGGTAGGGGATGGGATCAATGACGCTCCTGCACTGGCTCAGGCTGATGTTGGGATAGCTATTGGTACGGGAACGGATGTGGCGATCTCAGCTAGTGATCTTACTCTCATTTCGGGAGAATTACACGGCATTGTTACAGCAATACAGTTAAGTAAGGCGACTATTAGTAATATCCGTCAAAATCTCTTCTTTGCTTTTATCTATAACGTCTTGGGTATTCCCATCGCAGCAGGAGTTCTTTTTCCTTTCTTTGGCTGGTTGCTCAACCCGATTATTGCTGGGATTGCAATGGCATTTAGTTCGGTTTCGGTCGTGACTAATGCTTTACGTCTACGTAATTTTAATCCATCTAAATCCCTCTCTTAACAAAGGAGGAAATAAATATCATGTTCAGTAAAAGTAGATTTGTTGGCAGTCTAGCAGGGTTAGGATTTCTGTTAGCTTTAACTACTAACAGCGCATTAGCACAGAAAGATGCTGAGGTTGAAATGCCCGCTTCGGGTGGTGAACAAACTAGCCAGTTTCAAAAAATTGAACAGCCTTTAAGCTTAAAATCAAAAAATTGAACAGCCTTTAAGCTTAAAACTTGCTGTCGCTTTAGGTGGATTAGGCTTAATTGGTGCAGAACTATGGTGGTTTATGTTCAGTAAAACTAAATCTCAAAAAGCACAGGTTAAACAGGGAATTCAAGAACTAGATATTGTCGTAGACGGTGGTTATACACCCGACAGAATTAAAGTGAGTGCTGGCGAACCAGTTAAGCTGAATTTCTTTCGTAAAGACCCTAGTAGTTGTTTGGAACAGGTATTATTACCCGATTTTAATAAAGCATTAGATCTAAGCTTAAACCAAATTACTTCGGTGGAAATCGTACCAGAAAAACCAGGAGAGTACACCTTTACCTGTGGTATGAATATGTATCGAGGAGTAGTCATAGCAGAAGACTCTGGGCGTTAATTCATTTTCCTATATTTTTTGAATAGTTGCGACTCAAATTTTATGAATTAGAATGCTAGTTTTAAACTTCAACAAGCTTGGCAATTTGGTTACAAGCAGCAGCAATAGAATCAGCTAGAAGCTGTCCACCAAATTCGTCATTGTTCTTCTATAGCCCAAAAGCAGCCAGAGAATTCTGAAGTGTTTCCTGATAATTAGTTATTTAATGACAGACGAATGGTAAAGGTGCTTCCTCTGCCTAGTTCGCTTTCAACTTCAATATTGCCATGATGAGCCAGAGCGATCGCCTTAGCAATAGCTAACCCAAGCCCAGAACCACCTTTACCTCTAGAACGAGCCTTATCGACACGATAGAAGCGGTCAAAGATGCGCTTTTGTTCCGTTTTAGAAATACCAATACCAGTATCTCGAATACAAATTATTACATCATGGTGTTCCTCTATAAGACTTAATATTACTTGACCCCCTGCTGGAGTGTACTGAATCGCATTAGTAACTAAATTAGTAATTAGACGATATAATAACTGGCGATCGCCAGTTACCTCGATCGGTTGAGATACTTTAATTTGGGAAGTAAGTTCAATTTCTGAAGCCATCGCTAGGGCTGCTAACTCTTCTTCTACTTCAATAATTAGGTGGGGTAGAGCAATTTTTTCTCTCTTGGTTTGACCAACGGTGCGTGCTGTCTTCGTTGTCTTACGGCGGAGTCCCGTCAAGTCCCAAACTAAGCGGGATAAACGGGATCGAGATAATCTGCGACTAGAGGTGTTACTGCTTAACTCTCCATCAATACGGCATAGAGTTAATAAATCTGCCACTAAATAGGAAAGTCGCTTGTTCTGTCGCACTATGGTTTTTAAGGTATCTTTCGCTTTTTTCTCAGATAGAGTAGGCAGCATTAGATTAGATTGAGCCGTTGCTTGAATTGCTGCTAGGGGAGTTCTCAATTCGTGGGCAGCATCGGCTGTAAACTGCTGCATTTGTAGGTACGATTGGTAAATAGGGCGTATAGCTAATCCTGCTAACCACCAGCTAGCAGCCATTACCAGTAACACCACTAAGGGAACTCCTAATAGAAGTATCCACATCACGTTAGCGATGTAGTTATCAAAATCTTCTAAGCTTCTACCAACCTGGAGATAACCCCAATTTTGAGCTTTTTGAGTGTGTAAGAGAAATGAAATTTGCCGATAGCGAACACCTTCAGAATCGGTTAAGGTTTCCCATTGTTGTTGATTGGAAACTTGAGGTAGTTTCGGTTGCATTCCTGCCACTGCTACCAAATCTTCAGACAAATTAAACAGACGTAAATAATACTTATCTTGCCCAATTACTCCTAATCTATATGATTGGAAGCGATCTGGGTTGTAACAGCCTGTTTCGACAAGGCAAGTATTAGGTAATAACTCCTTTACTTGGGGTTCTAGTTTCCCTGGTTGTTTGAGAACGGGTAAAAGGCTGTCGTGAAGAGTTCCTGCTACCGATTCTAATTCTTGGTTAATGGTAACGCGATGGGCATGAGAGATCGCTTCGTAAACTCCCAAGGCACAAATAAGTAGAATTATACTTAGTATTCCAGCATACCAGCTAGCTAATCGCCAGCGCGATCTTGAGAAAAGTCGGTTTTGCTTCACATTAAAAGTTAGCTATAAAAATCTAGATTATGCTTGGGGCTGAAAACGATAACCCAATCCGTAAAAGGTTTTTAACATATCATCGCAACCATACTTAGTTAGTTTGCGTCGCAGCAAACATACCTGTGCTGCCACTACATTACTGGGAGGTTCTGCACCAAATTCCCATAGCTGCTCTAGAAGCTGATCGCTAGTAACAATTTGGTTGGGATGCTGCATAAAATACTCTAGTAGCTGAAATTCTTTTTTAGTCAGCAATACCTGCTTTTCTCCCGATTCTTCGCGCAGCCAAAAGGTATTAGTACCGTAATCTAAACTGAGATTACCTACCTGTAATCTTTTAGGTTGTAATTGAGGGGTTCGTCTCTGTAAAGCTCTCAATCTTGCTAACAGTTCGGGCATATCAAAAGGCTTGACTAAATAATCGTCTGCCCCTGCATCTAAACCAGCTATTTTATCCTCCATGCTGTCTCTTGCTGTCAGCATCAATATCGGTAAAGGTTTTTGTTGTCTCCGAATCCGCTTAATTAACTCTACTCCCGATACTCCAGGTAATAGCCAGTCAAAAATTCCCAAATGATATTCTTTAAGCTTGAAATAATCCCAAGCATCAAGACCATCTAAAGCCCAATCTACAAGGTGATTGGTGTGGTTCAAACTCTGCTTGATAGCAGCCCCTAAATCTGGTTCATCTTCAACTAGCAAAATTCTCATATAGGACATCGGTTCTAGATAATCAATACTACTTTCAAGCCAAGTTTGGATGCTCAAAACTATAGATTTTTATTCTGTCATAACTTTATTAAATTAGGATGAAAAAATCTTTTTTATTCAATAATTAATCGATTTCATTCTGATTTAATTGTCATGTGTAAAAGTTGCAATTAATCGGTTTTCATTTTGTCGGTTAACCAGAGAAACTAATTACCTCTCCCCGTTTAGAAAAAGTTAATTAGCTAACTCTTGAAAATAAAAACGGCAAACGGTGCGGTTAACGTTCCGAGGTTGCATCGAAACTATGCGCTATCAAAATCGATAAATGTTCCCATCTTTTCGGAGAAAAATAGTGTTAAATAAATTATTTATATCTTCTGTGTTGACAATTTCAACCTTAGTATTTGGGGTTAATTCCTTAGTTCTGAAACCTTCAACAGCAGTAGAATTACTTGATGGACAAAAAGCTTTTGAAAGCTCATTTCGTCTAATTCGTACTGCTACCAATTTTAGCGAGCGCAATAATTCCGCAGCAAGATATCAGTTTACGATTGAAGTCCCCCAAGATGCAGGAGAAGCTCTCAAATCCGTCAAAATTACTCAGAAGGAGAATATGGATACTCTTGTTTTCAAAGCAGATAAAACTCTTGCTTCGATGGGCAATAATTTGGCAGGTGCTAATATTCCTCTCGCTGCGGTGGGGGGAGAGTCCAAGCCTGGAGAAACAACCATTGTCTTTGATACTCCTATTGAACCAGGAAATACCGTCACAATATCCGTCAAACCGAAGCAGAACCCCTTTACAGGTGGAGTTTACCTTTTTGGTGTGACTGCCTATCCCACTGGAGAAGATAGTCCAGGGCTATACCTTGGTTCTGGTCGCATCCATATTTACGATTAATCTGTTTTTAGAAATGAGAGCGATCGCTATCATGGTTAATCTACAGCCGACTCAAGAGATTTCATAGTGATTTAATTTTCTTGTGTCATTCTTGATAGCAAGTGAGACTTAATCATTTAAACCTTCGCATGACTGCAAATTCGACAAAAACTCAGGGGTCAATGTCAGATGACAACGAGAACTCACGCCATGATTCTCTAAATTCTGAAACCGTAACTGAAGAAGTTACGTCCCATTCAATTATTGAAACAGAGGAACTAAGAGAAACGAACTCTCAGAAGGAATTACATTCTAGTTTTAGACTGGGGAAAACCCTACTAGGGCTAGGAGTTTTCGCCCTGCTGACGGGAAATATTTTAGTATTAACCAATCACCTCAAGCCTTCTAGTTCGATGGCAGAGATGTCAGGAATGGATCACGGCGATATGTCTCATGACGAGATGATGGCGGTGGATGGTTCATTTAATCCCAATCCTGTCCGAGTAGAAACAGTTGAACCCCAGGTTTTAGAAGCCAGTGTTAGCTATACAGGTACGATTGAACCCTATCAAGAGATCGTGGTTTACCCTCGTGTAGCGGGACAACTGACTAACTATTCCGTTTATCCAGGCGATCGCGTTACCGCAGGACAAGCTATAGCTACCTTAGATGCTTCTGAATTAAATACAGGAGTAGCTGAAGCCGTAGCAGAGGCTAACACGATGGAAACTGCTTTGGAAATGAGCAAGATTGAGGTAGACGAGCAAAGAAGTGCGATCGCACAGATTGAAGCCGATTTAGCCTATCTCAATTTGAAACAAGACAGATTTGCTCGACTGGTTAAGGATGGGGTGATTTCCCAAGATGAGTTTGACGTTGTAGATAGCGAAGTCAAAAGTAAAGAAGCTGCTCTCAAACAGGCACGGGTTAGGTTAGTCAGAATGGAAGCTCAAGTAGTAAACGATCGCGCCAAGATTAACCAAGCCAAAGCTAAAGTCGATACTGCTAATGTAATGCAGGGTTACACTACCATCACCTCTCCCATTTCAGGAATCGTCCAGGAACGTAGCGTCGATCCTGGAGTAGTGGTTCAACCTAGTATGGGTATTGTTAAAATCGGCGACTACAATCGGGTGCGTTTACAAGCTAATGTGGCACAGCAAGATGCCGTTAATATTCGCCCAGGCTCACCAGTGTTAGCTACTATCCCTGGAAGCAATGTTGAGCCTATAAAAGGCAAAATTACCAGTATTTTTCCCCAAGCTAACAGTCAAACTCGCACGGTAACGGTAGAGGCAGTTATTGATAATCCTGACGGACAATTACTTTCGGGCAAGTTTCTAGAGATGAAGATTGTTACCGCCCGTAAACCTAGTGCCATCACCATCCCTCAAGCTGCGGTGGTGGAATTTCAAGACCAACCTTCAGTTTGGGTAGTCGAAGGGGATACAGTAACAGCCCAACCAGTTACATTGGGAATGTCAACGGGAGACAGAGTAGAAGTTACCAGTGGTTTAAAACGAGGAGAAGCAGTAGTAACTTCAGGTCAACGTCGATTGGTGGAAAATGCGACCGTAGCGGTCATTAATCAATCCTCACAACCCATAGCAGCTAATAAAGCTTCTGCTCAAGATATCCAAATTCAGTTAGTCAGTCCCGATTCCCAAACTGGTGTCCCGATGGGTGATGCTCAACTGGTAATAGAAGTTAAAGATGCTCAAGGTCAACCGCTAGATATCCTTGACCTAGAGATGAGCGCGTCCATGCCAATGAAGAACATGGCACCGATGACCGCCCCAGTAGAAGTCCAACCAGACGGTAAGCCAGGTAGGTTTAAAGCCGATACCTATCTCAGCATGAAAGGGGACTGGACGATTACTGCCCAAGTCAAAGACCCTAAAAACAAAGGGAAACAAGAGTTTACGCTCGAAGTTCAATAGCAACTCAAACAACTTAAATCTTTACATTAAACCACAGAACAAATTGCCTCGATGAAGGGTAGTTCACCCATACAAATTTTTAACTACTAACTACAAAAAAACAATCATGAAAAAACTAATCTTAATCTTACTTCCCTTAAGTTTTTTAGCTTTTGCTTGTAGTCCTGCCCAAAGTGATACTAATGTAGCTTCTACTACTCCAACTGAAACGACACAGAATAAACAAGAAAGTATCGCTACCGTAAATTTAGTCAGCCCCGATCCACAAGCAGAACTCTCAATGGGCGATGCGGAAATGATTTTGGAAGTGGTAGACAGTGCTACAGGAGAACCAGTTAAAGTAGAAAGCCTCGATGTCAGCGCATCTATGCCGATGGATGGCATGGATGACATGATGGGCAAGGTAGAAGTTACACCCGCAGACGAACCAGGTCGCTTTAAAGCTACTACCTATTTTGGAATGCAGGGAACTTGGAACGTAGTTGCCAGTGTTAAAGACCCTCAATATCAAGCTCAACAAGAGTTTACTTTTGAAGTGAAGTAATTTGAGGGGCAATTTAATGCCCCTTTACATCAATCGAGTAAGCCCGCAGATAACACAGATAAATTTATTTCTATTCTCTTTTCAGTAATGATTATACTTAGATTTGAGTTGGGACAAAAGATGATTTTTCATTGAGTATTTATTTGTCATTGAAAACTTTGTAAATCATGAATAAACAATTACCTATCTTATTAGCTTTAATCTCAGCAGCCTTATTTGGCTCGGCAACTCCTGCTAGTAAAGTATTGCTAGAATCTTTTTCTCCGATTCAGTTAGCTGGATTACTTTATTTAGGGGCAGCAATAGGAGTTGCTCCTCTATTAGTTAAAAAAAGAGAAATTAGACTACCTAGTCAATTATCTTCTAAAAATCGTTTATATCTTTTGGGAGCTATTATTTTTGGCGGAATTCTAGCACCGATATTTCTTTTGTTAGGACTTCAATTTGCGACCGCTGCTTCTGTTTCTCTCTGGTTAAATTTAGAATTAGTAGCCACGGCAATTTTGGGTTATTGTTTTTTTCAAGACCATTTAGGACGTATTGGTTGGATAGGTGTAGATGGCTGTATTATCGCTGCGATTTTATTATCTGTAGGTGAGGGAGTAGCAGGAGTTGAAGCGGGTTTGTTGGTAACTATTGCCTGTATTTGTTGGGGTTTAGACAACCATTTAACGGCATTAATTGATGGCATAAGTCCCGCACAAAGTACCTTTTATAAAGGAATAGTAGCGGGAAGTGTCAATCTCTTTTTGGGCATATTAATCCAGCCATCCACTACTTCTGCCTCAAATATATTTATCGCATTAGGCATAGGAATGCTAGCCTATGGAATTAGTATCGTTCTTTATATAACTTCAGCCCAAAGCTTGGGTGCAACCCGCTCACAGATGCTTTTTTCCTCTGCTCCTTTATTTGGAATTCTGTTTTCAGCTTTAATTTTAGGAGAAGAAATCGTTCTGTTTCAGCATATAGCATTGGTACTAAAAATAGGTTCTCTATTCGCACTATTTCAAGACCAACACAGCCACGAACACGAGCATCTAGCGACTAACCATCAACACCTGCATAATCATAACGATAAGCATCACACCCATAACCATTCAGAGAGTTCAGCTTCACTACTACATTCTCATTGGCACGAACACGAAGCGATATTTCATAATCATTTTCATTTGCCAGATATTCATCATCGCCATCAACATAGCTAAACTTTAAACAAACAGGGCGAGCGCAATTTAAATGATGCTTCCAAAAAAATCTGATTTAAGACGAAGAAAAAATAATGTATTTTTCAAAGTATTCTATCGACTAAAATCAATGCTGCTATGGTTGATAATTGGCACGCTGGCAATACCCATAATATCAACTGGCTATATTAATTTAGTGACAAATAGCGATCGCCACTTGTCATCGGCTCAAATTCCCCAAGAAGATGTCGCTATTGTCTTTGGTGCAGGTTTGTTAGCAGATGGAAATCCTAGCCCTATGTTGGCTGACCGAGTGGATTCTGCGGTGAAACTATATCAGCACGGGCGCATTCATAAGCTGCTAATGACAGGGGACAATAGCATGATTTCCTACAACGAAGTTGTGGCAATGAAACGATTTGCCCACGATTTGGGCGTACCGACTAAAGATATTACTCTAGATTATGCAGGTTTTAGCACCTATGAAAGTTGTTACCGCGCCCATAAAGTCTTTGATATACATCGAGCAGTTGTTATTACCCAAAACTATCATTTACCTCGTGCTGTCTACACTTGTCGTCAGTTAGGAGTAAACGCAGTTGGTTTGGGAACGCCAGATCGAGACATTTATGGACTGCGAGGAATGTTCCCATATTTATTACGGGAAATGTTAGCTAACGTAAAAGCTTTGTCTGACATTCATCTTATTCGTCCCCATCCTACTTTTTT
>NZ_LR214017.1 GCF_900659865.1 Hyella patelloides LEGE 07179 | reverse complement strand
AGGAGAAGCCCATACTAAACTGGCAATGACTTTATTTTTTGTCCTGTTAGGTTTAGCTGCTTTACCAGCAGGCCAACTTGCTAGTAAATTAGGAAACTCTCTGGGTATGATTATAGGGGGTTTGGGAACAGTTGTATTTTTGTTGGCTTTACTCTTTTTGCCCAATGGATTAATTAAGATAATTGCCATCGCTCTTTTGGTATTTGTGTTGAGTTTGATTCTTAATGGAGCAGTACCTTTTGCCTTAAGTTTAGTTCCCCAATCTCATGGAGGATTAGGTGTGGGAATGTATTTTGGCGGTTTTGGTGGTGGAATTAGTTTGTTCGATTTTCTTGGTACTCAATTAGGGAGTTTCACTCTGGAAACTAGTGTAATCCTTAGCAGTATTGTTTTTTTATCTGCTGTACTTTGTATGGTTATGTCGCAAAAAATAGGAAGGAGTGTATAGTACAATACAACTTGAGCAATCATATTTACGGCTTTCACTTTCAGTAGATCGCCAAAAAGGCGATCGCCAATAGAATGTATTCTATGCTACTTTTTTGCTCAATTCTCTCTCCTATTTATATTAAATTTACTTATACAAAACTGAAAAATTTATTGAGATTAACCAGAAGGAAGATAAATGGCTTCTCTTACTTGATAAATTCGGTCTACACTTTGACGCAAAAATTCCAGCATTTGTTTGAGATTAAATATTTCACGATAAATTAATCGTCCTCCCCGTCTTGGTTGACTAATTTTTCGCCACAAAATATTTATCCAGATATTAACTAGAAGAAAAGAGATGCCAACGTATAATAATCTTAGAGAATGAACTTGCATTAAGGTTTTTAAACGAGAAAACGCCTCTATCTTTTGTTTGACTGCATACTAGGCTATTTTTTGTACTAAACTAACAGCATAGTCAAAAGCTTCCTAATTTCTAAATATTGACTTGGTGACCTTCACTTCTTACTTTAAATTGACCCTACTCACTTAATTCTATAATTAACAATGAATACTTTTAATTATCCTGTAAGCAAACAAACTAAAGATTCAGAAAACCTTTTTGGGATTGAAGTAAAAGACCCCTATCGTTGGTTAGAAAATCCTGATAGTGAAGAGACTAAAGCGTGGGTTACAGCCCAAAATGAAGTAACTTTTGGTTATTTATCTCAATTAGAAATTAGAGAAAAACTCCAAGAAAGAATTACTCAATTATGGAATTATGAAAAGTTTGGCGTGCCTTTTAAAAGAGGAGATCGCTATTTTTATTTTAAGAATGATGGCTTACAAAATCAAAGTGTTTTATATACTTTAGAATCTTTAGAAGATGAACCACAAGTTTTATTAGACCCCAATAAATTATCTGAAGATGGGACTGTTGCTTTATCGGGTTTAGCTATTAGTGATGATGGTAGTTTGATGGCTTATGGATTATCAACTGCTGGTTCGGATTGGAATGAATATAAAGTAAAAAATGTTATCACAGGTGAAGATTTAGCAGACCATCTTAAGTGGATTAAATTTTCTGGTGCTTCTTGGACAAAAGACAATCAAGGCTTCTTTTATAGTCGCTACGATGAACCCAATGAAAAAACCAAATTAGAAGATGTTAACTATTATCAAAAACTTTATTATCATCGCTTGGGTACTGAACAAACAGAAGATGTTTTAGTATATGAGCGTCCTGATGAAAAAGAATGGGGTTTTGGTGGTCGAGTAACCGAAGATGGACGTTATTTAATTATTAGTGTGTGGCGTGGTACCGATCCTAAAAATTTAGTTTTCTATAAAGATTTAGAAAATCCTAATGCCAAAGTAATTGAATTAATTAACGAATTTGAAGCTAGCTATCGTTTTATAGATTGTGATGATGATATCTTTTGGTTTAGAACAGATTTAGATGCACCCAAGAGTAAAGTAATCGCTATTGATATTAACAATACCGATCGAGCTAACTGGCAAATAATTATTCCTGAAGCTGAGGAAACTTTAGAAGGAGTAGTGCTACTTAATAATCAATTTGTTGCTGACTATCTAAAAGATGCGCGATCGCAAATTAAAATTTTTGATTTAGATGGGACTTTTATTCGTGAGATAGATTTACCTGGTATTGGTTCAGTTGGCGGTTTTGGTGGCAAAAGATACGACACGGAAACCTTTGTTTCTTTTACAGGGTTCACCACTCCTTCTACTATTTATCGCTACGACATGGTAACAGGAACTAGTACGATCTTTCGTCAGCCAAATGTAGATTTCAATCCCGATGATTACATAACCAAACAAGTCTTTTATCCCAGTAAAGATGGTACAATCATTCCCATGTTTATCACCCATAAAAAGGGATTGCAACTAGACGGAAATAATCCTACTTTTTTATATGCTTACGGTGGCTTTAATTTCTCTCTTACTCCTAGCTTTTCGATTGCTAACTTAGTATGGATGGAATTAGGCGGAGTTTATGCTGTTCCCAATTTACGAGGTGGTGGGGAATATGGGGAAGCTTGGCATCAAGCAGGAATGAAAGAAAACAAGCAAAACGTGTTTGATGATTTTATTGCAGCAGCAGAATGGCTAATTAACAATAAGTATACCTCTTCCGAGAAACTTGCGATCGTAGGTGGTAGTAATGGCGGTTTATTAGTAGGTGCTTGTATGACACAACGTCCCGAACTTTTCGCGTGCTGCTTACCCGCAGTAGGTGTTATGGATATGTTGCGCTTCCATAAGTTTACTATCGGTTGGGCGTGGTGTTCGGAATACGGCAGCCCTGATGATGAGGCAGAATTTAAGACACTATATGCTTATTCTCCCCTACATAATCTCACATCGGGTACTAAATATCCAGCCACCCTAATAACTACCGCCGATCATGACGATCGCGTTGTACCCGCCCATAGCTTTAAATTTGCAGCAGCTTTACAAGAAGCACATCAAGGAAATAACCCTGTATTAATTCGTATCGAAACTAAAGCGGGACATGGTGCAGGAAAGCCTACTGCTAAAATTATTGAAGAAATAGCTGATAAATGGGCTTTTTTAGTTGATAATCTGGAAAGATAAATTTTGCAATAAGTTAAAATTTCGTCTCAAACATAAGAGTAAATAGTCATTCGCCCTGAAAAACCGAAGTTAATTTTCCTCGGAATTTAATGCGCGAATAAATAAAGTGGGATTGAGAATCTGTGTGCCATGATAATGTTTGAGTGGAAGTAGATGCTTCTTATCCAAGCTCACTATGTAATCAGCTTTTGACTCATAAGCTGCTGCTAAAAACATATTGTCTTCTGGATCGATATTATCTAAACGAGTTGCTTCATAAGCACCAGGGATATAAAGTGCTATCTCTGCGATAAGTGCCACTAAATCTTCTATATCTGTTTGAGGAACATTCTTTTGAATGAGTTTGACAACTAATTCTCGCATTAATGGCGGTGCCATAATTAGTGTAAAGCGTTGTTCGCGCCAACTATTGAGAATTTGCACAGGTGCGCTTTTCTGATTTTTACTGAGAAGTGCAGCAATCAAAACTGAAGTATCTAAAACAACTTTAATCACCTACTGCCTCATTTATCTTTAATTGAAGCATTATTAGCTATTTTTGCTCTAACTGTATCAAATTCTGCCCATATTTCTTGCACTGAACGTTGAGGTGCTGTCATAGCGCGATTTAACCCACGAGAGATGATTTCATCAGCCAATGATAACTCTTCTGCTGTCGGAGAAGAATCTGCTTTTATTTCTGCTTCAAGCTGTAACAACTCATTGGGAGTGCAAGAAAAAAACAGACACAGTTTTGCCAGCGTCTCAAAAGTAATACCTTTTGTTTTTCCTGTTTCTAAAGCACTTAATTGTTTTTGTGTAATGCCAGTTTGTCTGGATAATTCAGATTGACTAATTTTTCCATGCATAGCGCGAAGCA
The DNA here is from genome assembly GCF_900659865.1 of Hyella patelloides LEGE 07179. Taxonomy (GTDB): domain Bacteria; phylum Cyanobacteriota; class Cyanobacteriia; order Cyanobacteriales; family Xenococcaceae; genus Hyella; species Hyella patelloides. The sequence goes on along the minus strand of NZ_LR214017.1, from coordinate 6,646 downwards.
CTGCCAATTGAGGCTTTATTTTAAGTGTCATTGCTGCCACCTACTAATTGCAATTATATTTTATACGGTATATATTATACCCTTTAGGTTAAATTACTAGATTGTATGTGTTATAAATATTTTTTGGTTTGGTATTACTTTTGAAAACTCAATTCAATTTATAAGCTGCTGCTAAAAACATCTTACTCTAAAGAAACGCCAATAATTTCACCACTTGCTGTACCAAAGCATAAATTATTTCCTGACCAATTTAACGATGTCGAAATTCTTTTACCAACTTTAATTTTGGAATAGCGATTAGTATTATCAAAATGATAAATCATACCAGAGGAAGTTCCTACAATAGCACTTAACTCGTTTTGTATATAAATAGGTAATATATTTTGACTATTATGTTGGATTTTTCCTATATTAATAGACTTATTTGTTTTAATACTAAATATACAAAGTGAATTGTCTTGACCTATAAAGGGAACTAATCCTGAATGTTCTTCTATATTTTGTAATTTTATTTTTTGTTCTATTTCAAAATCCTGTACATTGAAAAAATTAGAATCAACTCTATAAAATTTACTCTCTGTATGCTGAAAAATTAAATAGCGATTAATACCTTTCCAACTACCAGAGCTACTTAGAGGAATATAATCAAAATTAGCTTTAGTCCAGATTCCGTCGATCTTTATTTGATTTATTTGTTGACCTGTTGCTAATTCTAAAAATATTATTTGCGATTGATTATTAAATGCAATACCAACATTTAGTTGATTTTCGGAAATAAAAATACGATTTATTTTTTTATTTACCGTAGTAAATTCCCAACAAATTTTTCCTGTTGTTGCATCAATACAGAATAAATTTGTATAACCACGCCATCCACCAACAATTACGCTATTCTCCGAAGCATGAAGCCAACCAAAAATACTCTCTAATTTTTTTGGCCAGATTTGTTGACCAGAATCTATGTCAAAAGCCATAAGAAAATCATGCTGATTAAGATAAAAAACTGTCTTACTATTTAAAGCTAACCATCCCCAAGGATTAATAACATTTACGCTCCAGTATTCTTCCCCCGTTCGACTATTAAGACAAAGAAGCTTTGAATGATTAGCTAATGCGAAAACTTTATTATCAGAAGCAGTAATGATATGAGCAATATGATGTATTTTGATGCGCCAAGCAATTTGCATAAACCTTATAATTTAGTATAAATATTAATCACATGAATACTCTATGTAAATTAACACTAAATTCTAAAGTTGATTTAATCGTAATTTTTTAACGATCCCAATTACAAGAAAAAATTACAGACACTTTTGAGGTCTAAAAATATTATGTAAGTTTTGAGGAAACTATAATGAAAAAATCAATGAATTACCGAATAATAAAACTTTAGAGTAATTTATCGATCTTGCTAAAAATTAATAATTATCTATTCCTTTTTAAACTGACGTAATATATAACTTATTTCCTCTTACATTTTACATTATGAAACAAATACAGGGAGTTTGGATTGCTAATCATCCTCATAGTCAAGTTTTAGCATCTCTAGAAAATACCAAACAAGCGATTAAATACCTCAAAGAAAAAGAATTCAATACGATCTTTCCCGTAATTTGGAATCGAGGTTATACTTTGTATCCCAGTGCGGTGATGCAGTCTTATGATTTTCCCAAGATAGACCCTTTTTATGATAAACAGAATCGCGATCCTATTGCCGAAATTATTACGGAAGCCCATCAAAATGATATTAAAGTAATTCCTTGGTTTGAGTATGGTTTTGCTGCATCTCATTTAATTAGTGGAGGACATCTTTTAAAACAAAATCCTGATTGGAAAGCAATTAATTCCCAAGGAGAGAGAGTAACTCATGGTGGCTTAACTTGGATGAATGGTTTTCATCCCCAAGTGCAGCAATTCATGTTGGAATTAGTCTTGGAAGTAGTGAAAAAATATGACGTAGATGGTATCCAAGGATGCGATCGCTTTCCTGCTGCTCCGATACAATCAGGATACGATACCTACACTGTAAGTAAGTACCAAAGAGAATTTAATCATGCACCACCAAAGAACGATCGAGATCCTCAATGGATACAATGGCGTGCTAATTTGCTTACAGAATTTTTAGCTAATTTATATCAGCAAGTAAAAGCAGTAAAACCCAATATCTTATTGTCTCTTGCTCCTGCGGTATATCCTTTTTGCTTACAAAATCTCTTACAAGATAGCAAAGCTTGGGTTAATAAAGGTTTAGTTGATATAATTCATCCTCAGATATATCGTTCGGATTTTTTCCGCTATCGTCACGAAGTCAACCAAATCAAAAAGTATTTTAACTCTTCAGATTTAGCTAAATTTGCTCCTGGTATTGCTCTCAAAGCTAATAATAAGTATGTTAGTAAACAGGATTTACAAAAATACCTCAAATTAAATCAAAAAACAGGCTTTTGTGGACAAGTAATCTTTCACTACGAAGAATTAAGGTCGAGTTCAAATGATAAAAACTAGCTAATTGTTATTTTATTCTTGCTTTAAGTCTCAAAATTAAACAATTTTTTGCACATACCTATTACTTATTACTTATTACTTATTACTTATTACTTATTACTTGCTTCCACCCATACAGATACTGAACCTCCATTACAGCTAAATTCACCCCAACCATGTTCATTAGTGGTTACAGTATGTTCGAGATGCTCGGTGACATCATAAAAAGCTGTGTTAGGTTTGCCAACTTCCATCCATTTGCTACCACCCCAACTATTACTAATCAATACCGCCATTGCTTGAGGATGTTCTGCATCACCTAATCTTGTCCAGCCGATAGTGTTAGGATGATCGAAGTAATTATATTGTGCGCCATAGGCATAGTTGCGACGGGCGTAAAGGAGTTTATCAATAATCCAGTGGTGGCTATTTAACCAGATTTCATGTTCGTTGCCATCTCTTCCTTTATCTTTGTAATGCGCGCCGAAATAATCGGGATAAAATACACAAGGATAGCCTTCTTGACGCAGCAGAATGAAAGCATAAGCTAAAGGTTTAAACCAATCTTCTACAGGGGATTCTAAAGCTTGAAGGGGTTGAGAATCGTGATTTTCCACAAAGGTAACAGCCAGACTGGGTTGTTGCTGCATCAGTGTATTATCGAGAATCTGACGCAAATCATAGCTTTCTCCTTGGCGACTAGCACGATGGAAATTGTAGTGGAGGGGTACATCAAATAAAGACATTTTTCCCTCTGTATTTTTTATATACCAGTGCAAAGCATTAATATCATCTGCCCAATATTCTCCAACAGTAAATAAATCTTTCCCTGTGTTGGCTCGCATTTTATCTAACCAGCCTTTAAAAAAAAGAAAACTAATATGTTTAATCGCATCAAGACGAAAACCATTAACTCCTGTAGTGTTTAAATACCATTCTCCCCAGTGAGTTAGTTCTTCTCTAACCTCTGGATTACTCATATCCAAATCACAAGCCATTAAGAAGTCATAGTTACCATGACGAGGATCGACATCAGTTTGAAAATGTTTATCCTTTAAACGATAAATGCTATGGTCATTCCAGTCAAAAGCATTATGATTAACTGCATCAAAATGTTGCCAATTCCATTTAAAATCTGAATACTTATTTCCTCGCCCAGGAAAATTAAATTTAGTGTATGTGGATATCTGTCTGTGTTCTCCCATAGTATGATTGCGATTATCATGAGCAACGGGAATTGCATCTACTGTCTCTGCTTCATCTCCACCATTTTTATGATTGACTACCACATCTGCATATACTTGCAATCCTGTTTGTTGAGCGGTTTTAATCGCTGTTAAATATTCGCTTTTTGTACCGTATTTAGTTCTAATTGTCCCTTTTTGGTCGAATTCTCCCAAATCAAACAAATCGTAAGCACCATAACCCACATCGTAGCCTCCACCACTAGCTTTATAAGCAGGAGGTAGCCACAAAGCAGTAATCCCAATATTCGCTAAGTCTTTAGCTCTTGCTGTAACTTCCTGCCACAATTTACCATCAGGGGGTAAATACCAGTGGAAGTATTGCATTATCACTCCATTTGGTTGATATACCATATGTTATTCCTCTTGCTCCTGAAATCTCGAAAAATTAGTTATAAATTATCAGTATTTGGTAAAGTTGGTGAGTAGCTATAGCGTTTCTCAGATTTATGAGATATAAATTTAAACTTACTGGAAAACTTTAAAATCCTTATTCTCTGACTTCACGTCTGATATATTTTATACAATAAAGAATTGCTGTAAACTTGATCGATTATTAGGTGGGCGTGCTAAAAAATCTGAGATTTTCTTTCTGAAGCTATTTTATGTTCATCAGTAAATAAACATAATACCAATAAATAGCCATTAACGATTATCATTTTGTTTAACCTGTGGAAGTTAACAGTAAGTGATGAGTGAAAAACAGATCGAATTGTTTATAATCGATCGCGATCCTATATTTAGATTAGGTTTGTGTACTGCTTTGAGTCACTATGGGGATTTTGAAATCGCAGTACAAGAGAATACGACAGATGATATTTTCCGCCAATTAGAAGAGGGTTTTATGCCCAATCTTATTCTAATTGAATGGGATATTGAAGATAAAATCGATAAAAAGCGCAATCCTTTGGTGTTTTGTCAACAATTAAGACAAGAATATCCCCAAATACCGCTTTTTTTGTTGGCTGCTAATTGGGAAGCCGATGAGATTGTTAAAGCCAAAACAATGGGAATCAAGGGTTTTTGCAAAAAGGGAATTAATATCGAAAATTTAGTTTATGGTTTGCGGAAAGTTGCAGCAGGAGAAATTTATTGGCAAGAAAAGAATCTCCCTGTCAGCAATCCTAATCTCTTACAAAGAACTTTATCCCAGATTAGTCAACCAGGTAAACAACAACTTACTACAGAGCTTAACGATCTTGAAAGTCGTTTAGCAAACGAGGATTTATCTATCTGGGAAAAGTTATTATTCTCAGGAAAAAAAAGAGAATTAAAAACGGCTAGCTGGTTACTTAATAGTCTTACAGGAGAATATAACGAGCCAATCTCGAATAATATCCCCACATCAAAAGCGTTACCAGAAGCTAAGAAAAATCAGCTTTTATCACCGCCCGAAATTGCTATTGCAACTATTAATACCGATTCAGTTACAGCTAAAGTTTTTAATCGAGTTTTAAGCGATATTAGTCAAGGAGTTGCTAACTATACAAATCTCTGGTTAGAAATTGATATTTTACAACCTCCAGCGAGACAAAAGTTATTTTATTTAATTATTGAAAATCTGGAAAAAGCAATTTTAGAATTTGAAAGAGAGCGGGATATCATTTTACAGACAGAACAAAGTCTTTATGAAATTTGGCAAAAAACCACTATTAATTTTTTCTTTCAAAACTATCAAGAGAATTCCGATATCGATTATGACACCTTTTTAACAATTTGCGATCGCGAATATCAAACTATTAAAAGCAGTATCTTCTCTCAAATTTATTTTGCTACCGAGTTATTCCCCTATTTAAGTTGGGAACAACCCTTGATTATCGATCGTATCAGCTATCGACCTGATGCTCCCGAAGCTACAGTAAGAGCAGTTAATTTACTTCATAATTTAATCATTCAAATCGCTAATGGAGTAATGCAAGTAATTTTAAATTACTTTGCCGAACTAGAAACTTTTAAATACAATCTCTACGATAGTAAATACAATAATTCTCGTAAAATTGCCCGATTTCGTAACGAAGTTGTTTGGAGATATCGTCAAGCAAGATATTGGAATCATCCCAAAAATATCTTTGAAAGCTGTTACCAATTATTTGTTTTACGTAACGGAATAATCAAACAACTAACCATAAATACTCCCAGAGATCGAGAACTGTATCAACTGCAAGGATTACCCTGGTTAACAACTATAATATTAGAATTAAGAGACGCAACATCTCCTCGATTGCGAGCGCTTATTGCTTTGATTGGTAATGGTTTAGTCTTTACTTTAACTCAAGTAATTGGTCGTGGTATTGGCTTAATTGCTAAAGGTATTATTCAAGGAATAAATAGTACTATTCGCGATCAAAGTAAAAGAAAATAATTAAAATTACTACATTATTTTAATATGAAATAAGGCATAACATAGAACGTAAAATTACTTTTAAATAGACTTATTTTGTAACTGCCTAGATACGAATAAAAGAAGTAGTTAAAAGGAAAATAAAATGATGATAATCTTTTAGTTATGAGTCTGGAAGAGAAAGAACACAACCGCCAATACAGCTCACATTCCGCAGAAAAATTTAATTTCTTCGTGATTTTTTGAGCAATTTAGTCTACACACTTTAAGAGATAGAGAATACAGCGATTTTAGAAACAGAATAAGAACTAATATATTATTTGGTGTTTTTGAAGATTGGCGATTGCTATAAACGGCTATATTCAAGCAAATTCATTTAATTATTTCCTTGAGAAAATTATCTGCGGAATGTCAGATACAGTGTTGAACAAATCGAGATAATGGCGATCGCACTAACCTAACTTTTAATCTTGAATACACTGAAGATGCCGATCCAGTGAACTTTGGCACTGTCGCCTTTGGTGAGGGCATTGCTGATATTCCTCCAGAACGAGTAACTAATAATCCCGACGATAGC
>NZ_LR214016.1 GCF_900659865.1 Hyella patelloides LEGE 07179 | reverse complement strand
TCAGAGTTTTTATTAATCTTTAATATTAGTTCTCTATTAAACATAGAGAACTAGCTGCCATCTCCTCTACGCAAACACTTCAGCTATCCGTTCTCTTATCAACTTTTCTTGGTGCAAGATCTGAGTTTAATCGAGAGACGCGACATATCACGTCTCTGCGGGGTATGTGTGTTTTAACCTTTGCTTCAACTGCTATAAAGCACACGCGAGCAATCACGACATGAGAACGCCCTAAAGGACTCGGCTTCGCCGTCGCGCGAGTTTGACGGGAGGAAATACCAACGGTCAGTTGGCAGATTCCATTTATCCTTATTATCCCGCTTGACGGGACGAACGGGGACTCTCGTGTTGACAATCAAGTCAATCGCTACTTTTTTGTTACACGATATAAAAAATTTAATTAATACCAAATCCGTTCAGTTAAACCCTCAATAAATATCCAGTGTAGAGACGTATCATGATAGGTCTCGAAGTAGGTTTAACAGTTTTATCTATAAACTGGGTATGTAATTCGGATTTGGTATAATCAGGCTTTGTGTGAATCAGTCTTCTTAAGCTTGCTGTTTCGGGGAAATTGTTAGAATAGCTTTTTTCTCAGTTCGTGAAAACCTTAATTGAGCAAGGCTAATTTTAAATTCACATGAGACGTTTTAATCAATTATTAGTAGCGATCTCACGCCACATTCCGACCAAAATCCCCTGTATTTCTACTGCTTCTGCATCCACTTTAATTGGATCGTATTTGATATTTGCTGGTTTTAAGGTGACTTGGTTGCCTTCTTGATAAAATCGTTTGAGGGTTGTACCATATCCCGATACTCTGGCTGCTACAATATCACCATTTTTAGCATCATTGGTATCATCTACTGAGCGCATGACCACAAAATCACCTTCAATGATAGAATCTTCGATCATACTGTCTCCAGTAACTCTCAAAACATAACAATCAGATTGAGTAAATAAATCACTTAAGTCTAGTCTTGTTTTTTCATCGGTAAAAGGTTCAACCAAACCACCCGCAGCAATTGTCCCTAAAACAGATAAGCCTTTTTCTGGTTGATGTAAAATTCTCAGAGTCCGAGCTTTACCATCTGTCCAATCGATGTAACCTTTATTTCGTAGTCTTTCAAGACGACTTTGTACTGGGGCTGGCGATCGCAAATTCATAGCTACCATCATCTGTCTAATAGAGGGCGCGTGTTGCGTACTTCTAATGTATTCAACTAGCCAATCATATAATTCTTGTTGGGCTGGAGTTAAACTTTCCATAACTTTTTCTAGGGGGTTTTTCTCAGAACATGAGTACTAAATATTAGATGCTATTTACCCCCCCAAAGTCAAGGTATTTGTAAAAAATAGTAATTATTCAAGCAAATAGCTGCTAACAATAATTACCATTTCAACAGATTAAACTGTTCCATATCGATAGTGTCACGGTTACGATAAATAGCTAACACAATTGCCAACCCGACTGCTGCTTCTGCTGCTGCTACCGTGATGACAAACACTGTAAAAACCTGACCTTTAATCTCAGCAGGGTCTAAATAGTTAGAAAATCCCATCAAGTTAATATTAACCGCATTGAGCATTAACTCAATAGACATTAAAACACGGACTGCATTACGACTGGTAACTAAACCATAAATGCCGATACAGAACAAAGCAGCACCCAACAACAAAAAATACTCTAGTTGCATCAAAAAAATCCTCTTGCTTATAAAAATCCTAATTTTCTTCGGAAGAGTTAACCGCAGAAGCCAATTCACGGGGACGCTCTGGTAAAGTCAAGCTGGTAGAAACTGTTTCTTGACTTTCAATCGTATCTGGAATTAAGTCACGGCGAGCCAGAATAATTGCACCTACCATTGCCATTAATAGCAACACAGAAGCTAATTCAAAAGGTAATAGATAATCACTAAAGAAATGCTCTCCCAAGGCGATAACAGTGTTCTCTACCACCGCAGGAGAAGTAGTATCTAAAGACCAAGGAGTCACTAAAACCATTGTGCCTAAAAGAGCAAATAACCCGATACAAACAACGGCAGTAGCTCCCTGACGCAACCAACGATTGGGAAGCTCTGAAAAATCTTCTCGCTTATTAACTAGCATGATGGCAAACAAAATTAAAACATTAACTGCGCCAACGTAAATTAAGATTTGGGCTGCTGCCACAAAATCAGCATTTAAAAGAATGTATAAACCAGAAATACTTAAAAACACTCCTGCTAATAAAAATGCCGAATGCACAATGTTAGATAGTAATACTACACCTAAAGAGGTAACTAACATCATGACAGCTAGAATGCCAAAAGAGACTATTTGAACGCCTTCAGCTAAATTCACTCTTGTTTCTTTTCACTCCTACTTAGTTTTTTGGGGACTGGGGAATGGTGATTAGGGAATAGGGACTGGGGAATTGGCAATCACTATTCTCTAATTCCTGTTTATTTTGTTGTACCGATTTACCTTGCTTTCAACTACAGGCAAATATGATTATTCACTCTTTTGTTTCTTCTTCTTTAGTCATAGTTGCTAAAATCTCTTCAGGACGTTTACCTGGTCTTTGAGAGCCAGCAGGAAGGTCATGGGGTTCAACCTCGCCTTTAGGTAGGTAGGCAAACTCTCTTAAGGGAGTTACCGCAGGGTCTTGGGTTACTTTGTAAGGCAAACGCCCTAATGCTACGTTATCGTAGTTTAACTCATGGCGATCGTAGGATGCGAGTTCGTATTCCTCCGTCATAGAGAGACAATTAGTAGGACAATACTCAACGCAGTTACCGCAGAAAATACAAACACCAAAGTCAATACTGTAGTGATCCAGTTTTTTCTTCTTCACTTTTTTATCGAAGTTCCAATCAACCACAGGTAGATTAATCGGACAAACACGAACACAAACTTCACAAGCGATACATTTATCAAACTCAAAGTGAATCCGACCGCGATAACGCTCAGAAGGTATTAATTTCTCGTAAGGATACTGTACGGTTACAGGTCTGCGTCTCATGTGATCGAAAGTTACAGATAGACCCTGACCAATGAATTTAGCTGCTTGAAAGCTTTCTTTGGCATAGTCTTGAACTTGTTTGAGTACTTTAAACATTTTCCTTTTGTGATTGTTTATATAGAGGCTTTTCAATACACAATTAATTATTGATAGCCTTTAATATTTAGTGTATCTAACCTCCAAAAGCAACGGGGAAAGATAACTTCAGTGCTGCGGTGATTAAAAGATTAGCTAGAGATACTGGTAAAAGGAATTTCCAGCCTAGGTTAAGTAGTTGGTCAATACGAACGCGGGGTACAGTCCAGCGCAAAAGAATCGCGATGAACACTAAAAAGTAAGCTTTAATTAAGGTCATTAAAATTCCTAATGAGCCAGTAATAACCTGTAACCAAGGAGTTGTTTCGCTGACTCCTAACCAATTAGCCATATGGTCTAAAGGAACCAGAAATTCCCAACCACCAAGATAAAGCACTGCAAATACCAAAGCAGATAATACCAGGTTAATGTAAGAACCCAGGTAAAATAAAGCAAATTTCATTCCTGCATATTCGGTTTGATAACCTGCAACTAATTCTTCTTCTGCTTCAGGAAGGTCAAAAGGAAGACGCTCGCATTCTGCTAAAGCCGAAATCCAAAAGACAATAAATCCTACTGGTTGTCGCCAAATATTCCAGCCTAAAATGCCATAACCTGATTGCTGCTCTACAATATCTATCGTACTGAGACTGTTAGACATCATAACAATAGCGAGTACTGATAAAGCCAAAGGAATCTCATAACTAATAGATTGGGCTGTTGCTCTTAATCCACCCATTAAGGAATACTTGTTATTAGAAGCATAACCAGACATCAGCAAGCCAATAGGAGCAATACTAGCCAGAGCTACCCACAAGAAAATACCCACGTTGAGGTCAGTAACGTTAAGGTTTTGTCCAAAAGGAATGATGAGATAGGACAAAAATACAGGAACAACTACTAAAGCAGGACCAATAGTAAATAGCCAGGGGTCAGCTTTGGCGGGGATAACATCTTCTTTAAAAACTAATTTAATGCCGTCTGCTACGGGTTGCAATACTCCCAAAGGTCCAGCGTATTCGGGTCCAATACGTTGTTGTGCAGCAGCAGAGATTTTACGCTCTAGCCAAACTACTACCAAAACACCCACGGTAGCACCAATGATCATCAGTAGCATGGGTAATGGCAACCAGATGGTTTTTGCTAGTCCAGGGGGAAGCCCTAACTCGGTTAGAGTTTCAATGAAACTTCCTTGAAGGTCAATTCCTGAATTCATAATGTGTGTTTTATCGTTACGTCAATTTAGTCGTTAATTTAGAGTTGAGATTCTGATTGGATATTTAGAGAGTCTATTGCATAGTATATCGCTGTCAGGTGGTTAACTTTGTTTATTGAGGAGTAATTTTTGCTTATTAATAATATTTAGGTGTGAGTTGGATCGCGAATAAGTTAGTAATATTAGGTTTGGTTGAACAGCTTATTTGTTGCGGATGATGGGGAATTACGAAAAAACTTTATTTATATAGCAAGAAAACAAATCAATCATTGTGAAATTGCATCTCGAATATAGGCTGATGGGACATCGATGTATGTCGAAGTAGCTTTTTTAGCCGAGGGGTAAAATTGTCAAATGCTGGCTGATGAAAGTCATACAAATTATTCTCTAAAGGATGAATGTATTGAGGGGTATAGTTTCCGAGTAAAGATATTCTTGGGCGATCGCTCTTGTTTTCGGAAGTATCGTGCCAACATAGTCCGTGAGAAATAATAGCCGTACCTGCGCTTCCCGTAATTTTTTGAGCAGTGTGTTCAAACTTTTTCAAATCTGGTTTGATGGCTAATTTTTGTGTACCCGCAGCGAATAAGGGTGCGCCATTATCTACCGTAAAGTCATCTATCATCCAAATAACTTGGATTTCTAAAATAGGATGCTGAGGAAAAGGAGAAGGCATTGCCCAGTAGGGATAATCCACATGAACGCCCATTCTTTGGGCTTGGGGATCGAGAATATGGGCAGAAAAGCCACCAAGAACGCTATCTTTTCCCAGTATTGCTTCGATAACCGCAAGAATTAGCTTTTCTTGGACTAATTTACGAAAAATATCCCCCTTATAAATTAAGCCATATAGTCTTTTCTTTTTCCCCTTAATAACTAATTTATCCTGTTGTCTCTCTTGTCGGTCGAGTTGCAAAATCAAATCTCTTGTTTTCCTGGCTTCGGTAGGACTTAACAAGTCAGGTAGCACCACATAACCTTTACCTCGAACTATTTCTTCAGTTAATTCAGTAATATTCACTCTTCTTCGCCTATTATTGGTAAATCAGTCAAAATCTTGGACATTTATAGCAGTCTAAGAGATTAGGCTTCAATAAACTTATCTGGCTGTCTTTGTTTGAACTCTCTTCTAGGTTTTATAAGGGAAACTGCTACAATAGCGATCGCTATTGGTAGTAGATTTGGCTTTTTCAAGCCATTTAAGCTGACAATACCCATAAGCTGAATACGTCCACTATCGTTAGATTTGTGTTATTTCGGAGAATGATACATATTTAGTTTAGATTGATTGTCTTGTTTTTGTTCCTCATCTTTACCGAAGCATTGTATCAATAATGTCTAAGCTAGAAATATTTCTAGAATCGCTATATCAAAAATATCAACCCCTTAATCACGGAAAACTGGCTCGTTATATTCCTCAGTTAGCTAAAGCCAATCCTGACTGGTTTGCGATCTGTGTTGTCACTACCGACGGCAGAGAGTTTACCGTTGGAGATTACACCGAAAACTTTACCATTCAATCTATCTCTAAAGTCTTTACTTATGGTATGGCATTAGAAGATTGTGGCAGAGACGCATTACTCGAAAAAGTTGGAGTCGAACCCACTGGCGACCCTTTTGACTCTGTAATTCGCCTCGATGAAAACTCTAAACGTCCTGATAATCCTATGGTTAATGCAGGTGCTATAGCAACTACCAGTTTAATTAAAGGTAGCGAACCTACTGAACGTCTTAATCGAATGTTAGAGATGTTTCGTCGCTATATCAATCGTGATGTTTTTATTGATGTTTCTGTGTTTATGTCAGAAAAAGCTACTGGTCATCGTAACCGTGCTTTAGCTAATTTATTATTGAATTTTGGCACCATCGAACCCCAGATTGAAGCTATTCTCGATCTTTATTTTCAACAATGCGCCCTAGTTGTTAACTGTCAAGATTTAGCGATGATGGCAGCTACTTTAGCTAATAGCGGTATTCACCCTATATCCAAAGTACAAGCTGTTCAACCCAATTACGTCAGGGATATTTTGAGCGTTATGTATACCTGTGGGATGTATAACTATGCAGGAGAATGGGCTTATCGAGTGGGAATTCCCGCTAAAAGTGGAGTTTCTGGTGGTATTATGGGGGTAATTCCCGAACGGGCTGGTATTGCTGTCTTTTCTCCTTTAATTGATGCCCGAGGTAATAGTGTTAGAGGACTGCGAGTCTTTGAAGATTTATCCCAGGAGTTTGGTTTGCATCTTTTAGACCTTTCAATGGGCAATTGCCATTTTTTAGATTGTCTTGAATCATAATCAATCTAATTTCGATCTTTAAAATTTTTTAGTTAATCGAGATGTGAGAATTCATATTAGAAGTCACAATTTCACCGCTTTTAACTGGGGTAACTAAGCCTTCAATAGGAGCAGTATAACTAGGTATAGCACTAGCAGCTAAAGGAATGTGGCGATCGCTGACTACTAAACCCAAAGTGGGATCGTAACCCCGCCAGCCCGCGCCTGGTAAATAAATTTCTACCCAAGCGTGTAAATCTCTGCTTTGCTGATTGCGATCTCCTTCTTGATAACCACTAACAAATCTGGCTGCTATTCCCACGGCACGACAGACTTCCATGAATAACACTGTAAAATCTCGACAAGAGCCTTGTTTGCGTTCCCAAGTGATCCCAGCAGGATAGGGTTTACCTGTTTCTCTGGTGATATATTCGCAGTCTTGATAGATTAATTGGTTCAAAGCAAATATATAATCAACCGTATTTCCCTGAGTTGCGGAGAGAATCTCTTGGGCTAATTCTAAAGCTTTACTGTCGGGAATAAAGCTGTAGGGCTGTAAGTATGGCTGTAATTGTCTCAGTAAAGAACTAGGATAATCAAAGGGTACAGTTGTTGCCCAAGGTTCGAGGAGATAGTTAAAAGGGTTATCATCGCTAGTTGTAACTTGAGACAATACCTGAATACTTAACTGTTCTGTGGGGCTATTAAACCACAATTTAATGAGGTTACTGCCATCTAAATCGATTAAATCAGAGCTTCCTTGGGGTTGCGGTTGTATGGAGAGAGAGAAGCTATTAAGTTGATAAAAGCGATCGCTACGAGGGCATAATCTAAGCAGATGAGGTTTGAGTAAAACTGCTTGATTGTATTTGTACGTTGTTTGATGGCTGATTTGGTATTGCACAGTAAGGATCACCTATAGCGATAAAAGTTTGATAGATTTCGTTGCCTACCTCATTGATTGAACTTTGCATTCCATCTAAAAATTCGTGTAAACCAGACTGAATAATTTCGTCTATGGTGAGATAACCTAATTGAGAACATAATTTACCCAAAGCTTTTTCGGCACTATTACACCAGCTACCAGTAGGAGTTTGCGTAATTTCATGAAGACATTGTTCAGCTTGTCGTAAACAGAAATGAATCGATCGCGGAAAGGTGCGATCTAAAATCAAAAATTCAGCAACAGTACTGGGGTTAATGTGATGCTGACACTTGCGATACATTTCGTAAGCACTAGCCGATCTGAGTAACGATATCCATTGAATGCGATCCAAGGGTGTACCAACCCATTCGGCTGAAGGTAACAGTAAAAAGTATTTAACATCTAAGATACGAGCCGTTTTATCCGCCCTTTCTAATAGTCTGCCTAACTGTCCAAAATGCCAGCCTTCATTGTGAGACATAGTAGCATCCATTACTCCCGCAAAGCGATGACTAGCCATTTTCACTTTACTAAACAATTTGGGCAAAGCACTGACAGATTGAGTGGAAGAAGTTTCTTTAATCATTAAATAGAAAGAGTTTACTTCTTCCCACATCTCCGAAGAAATAACTTCACGAATCGATCGCGCATTCTCTCTCGCTATTTTTAAACAAGAAAGAATTGAATTGGCATAGTTTTCATCAAAGGTTAAAAATTGAATTACGTTATCATTATTTGCCTCATTATAGCGATCGTTAAATAGCTCCATATCACCCGTTACTGACACTAAAGGTTGCCATTGTTGGGGTACTCCTGCGGGCAAATCTAACATCAAATTGAGATTAACATCGATAAAACGTGCCACATTTTCTGCACGTTCGATATAACGGTTTAACCAATAAATTGAATCAGCTACTCTACTAAGCATAAGGAATAAACGATGAGGAATGAGGAATAAGGAATAAGGAATGAAAGATTAAGGCTAAGTTTTGGGCATATAAAGAAGGAGGAATGTAAATTATAAAAATTAGTTTTATGGCGCAAGATTTGAGGAAAAGAACTAAGGAATTCGCTTTAAGGGTGATTCGTGTTTATTCTTCTCTACCATCTTCTTCAACAGTGGCACAAGTTATCGGTAAACAAGTATTAAGATCGGGTACTTCTGTAGGAGCGCATTACCCTGAAGCTTTTCATAGTCGCTCTGATGCGGAATTTATCAACAAGATTGAAGTCGGATTACAAGAATTATAAGAAACAGTATACTGGTTCGAGTTACTCATAAAATCTAGTTTAGTTTCAGAAGCCAAATTAAAAAGTTTGTTGCAAGAAGCCTCAGAGTTAATAGCCATATTTATTGCCTCAGTTAGAAAAGTCAAACAAAAACAAAAGAAAAGATGAGGGATATATTATAAAGAGAGAGATTTCTAATTTTACTTATTTAGACAAAATTTATCACTAAAAACTTCAATTTTATGATTCAAATATTATTTTTTATTCTGTGACATCTCCTATAATTAATCGTTTCTCGTTTTTTCCTTGCTTTTCTCCTCACCTCATTCCTCATTCCTCATTCCTCATCCCTCATCCCTTATTTAGTACCCAAGTATCTTTACTTCCCCCTCCTTGAGAAGAATTCACTACTAAAGAACCTTTTTTCAAAGCAACCCTGGTTAAGCCTCCTGGGTGAACATAAATTTCATCCCCACGATGGAGAATGTAAGGGCGCAAATCTACGTGTCTCCCTTCAACTTTGTCATCAATTAAAGTGGGTACTCGCGATAAACTTAGTGTCGGTTGAGCAATGTAGTTACGGGGCTGGGCAATAATTTTCTGGGCGAATTCTGCTCTTTCGGTTGCGGTGGATTTTGTCCCAATTAGCATTCCGTAACCACCTGCTTCGTTAGCAGCTTTAACTACCAAGCTTTCTAAATTCTCTAAAACATATTTACGATCTTCTTCTCGCCAACACAAATATGTAGGAACATTAGACAATATGGGTTCTTCCCCTAAATAGTAGCGAATCATATCGGGAACATAAGCATACACTACTTTATCATCGGCGACTCCCGTACCTGGCGCATTGGCTAGAGCAACTCTTCCCTGCTTGTAGACTTTCATCAATCCTGGTACACCCAACATGGAATCAGGATTAAATGCTAAGGGATCGAGAAAGTTATCATCGATGCGACGGTACACTACATCTACTCGCTGTAAACCTTTTGTGGTTCGCATTTGCAAATAACCATCTGCGACTACTAAGTCTCTACCTTCTACCAATTCCACTCCCATTTGTTGCGCTAAAAAGGAGTGTTCGTAATAAGCAGAGTTATAAATCCCAGGAGTGAGAACAACTACCATCGGATTTGGTAATTGAGGTGGTGCGAGGTTTAGAAGAGTTTCCAATAACTGACTGGGATAGTCATCTACTGGTGCAACAGCCATAGTTTGAAAGATTTCGGGAAAGGTGCTTTTCATCACTCGTCGATTTTCCAATACGTAGGAAACCCCAGAAGGCGATCGCAAATTATCTTCTAAAACATACCAGCTACCATCCTTATCCCTGACTAAATCTGTCCCCGTAATATGACACCAAACTTTTTTTTGGCGGTTGGATTCCTCTGCATGGCTTGAGAAATCCCGAAGCGGTATTAATTATTTCGACTGGTATTTTGCCATCTTGAATAATTTTTTGTTCGCTATAAATATCGTTTAAAAACAGGTTGAGGGCTTGAATTCTTTGCTTTAAACCTTTTTCGAGTCTTGACCATTCTGAATTGACAATAATGCGGGGAATAATATCAAAAGGGAAGATTTTTTCAACACCCTGATTATCGCTATAAACGTTAAAAGTTACTCCCAATTTAAATAAAGCTACTTCTGCTGTCGATCGCTGTTGTTCTAGTTTTTCGATCCCCAAACTTGTCATGTGTTCGATCAGGGAAAGAGAATGCGATCGCGCTTCTCCTGGGGCGGTAAACAACTCATCATAAAAGTTTTCAGGATTATAAGCGTCAAAGGGCATCGGTTTTCAGTAACAAGGAACGAGGAAAAAGGACAATTTTAATCTATTTACCAGTTATTACAATCCAG
>NZ_LR214015.1 GCF_900659865.1 Hyella patelloides LEGE 07179 | reverse complement strand
TGAGGATTTTATCCACCCTCCACATCTATAATTTCATAATTTAACCAAAAATTATCCCTCATTAATCTTAGTTATCTGTCAAAGATAGAGAACTAAATCCCTATTTTTGCCAAAATGAGAATTGCTGCTTTTGAGGTTTCCTCAAAAGTTTAAATTGTCCGTGCTAAGGCGCAAAGAAGGACACAAAGATTTTATGAGAAGCAATCAAGCGGACTTCATATAAGTCGGCGATAAAATACGATGGGTAGTAATAGGAAGCATCCATGTTAGAAACATCATCCGATCTCGAACGCATCAAAAAATTAGCTCGACAACTACCAGAAAAAATTCCCTATTTGAAAATGCTAGTCTTGTTTGGTTCAAGAGCAACAGGTAATGCTAGTAATCATAGCGACTGGGATTTTGCAGTTTTATATGATAACAAACAAGAGAATAATGAGACAAAGGCTTGGGGTAGATTCGATTTACCAATGCTGCTTGGAGAGGTATTGGGTATTAACCCTGAAAAAATCGATATAGTGGAACTAAATCATTGCTCTTGGTTAATTTCTCATTTTGTTGCTCGCGATGGTATTTTAATTTTTGAAAAAGACCCTTATGGTTTTGAATATTTCCGCTTAACATCCTTAAAACCAGAATCGGAACTAAAAAAATTCCGTGAAGAACAACATAAGTTGATTGCGATCGATTTAAATAATTGGTCAAAACCAACATGAGTAATATACAATCTGAGATTGTTTTGACCAGGTTAAGGTTAATTGCTAAATATTATAATATTTTGGAACAGTTTTCTAATATTAGCCTTGATGATTATCTTATTGATTATAATAAGCAACTCATTATAGAAAGACTATTGCAATTAATAATTCAAGCTGCGATAGATATCAATCACCATATTTTATCTAGACTGCGATCGGGTAATATGGTAAATAATTTTGAAGCATTTATAGAACTTGCTAAATATGGTGTCCTAACTGAAGATTTAGCCAGACAATTAGCACCATCAGCAGGATTAAGAAATCGTTTGGTTCATGAATACGATGAAATAAGCAATACGCATAAACGCATTTGACACTTTTAAATTTGCTACTTGCTACTTGCTACTTACGAACCGACCGCTTTAATTGTCCTAATCTAATTTTGTACGGCTATAGATTCTAATCAAGTCTTTGAAGCGATTCCTTTTGCGCTACAACAAGATCCTCTGTATGTGAAACAAATCAATAATTATTTGATTTCCTCAGAAGAATAAAATTTTCAGTTATGAGACGAATCATCTCCGTTTTGGGATGATCTGAACCCAAAACCTGCTCTGCAATCTCCAAGGCTTGGATGAAAAGGGGTTCGGCTTGGTCGTACCTTCCTTGGTTAGAGTAGAGTGAAGCTAAATTGTGCAAGCTTCTTGCATAGTCGGGATGATCTTCTCCTAAAATGCGTTTTGTTAACTCTAAAGCTTGGATATAAAGGGGTTTAGCTTTTTCGTATTTTCCTTGGTTAGAGTAGAGTAAAGCTAAATTGTTCAAGCTGGTTGCATAGTGGGGATGATCTTCTCCTAGGATGCATTTTATTAACTCTAAAGCTTGGATTAAAAGGGGTTCTGCTTCCTCGTACTTTCCTTGGGCATTGTAGAGTAAAGCTAAGTTGTTCAAGCTTTGTGCATAGTCGGGATGATCTTCTCCTAAGATGCGTTTTCTTAACTCTAATGCTTGGATTAAAAGGGGTTCTGCTTCCTCGTACTTTCCTTGGGAATAGTAGAGTCCAGCTAAATTGTTCAAGCTAGTTGCTGTGTGGGGATGATTTTCTCCTAGGATACGTTTACATAGCTCTTTTGCTTGGGTATAAAGAAGTTCGGCTTCCTCGTACTTTTCTTGGGATTTGTAGAGTAAAGCTAAGTTGTTCAAGCTTTCTGCATAGTTGCGATGATTTTCTCCGAAATGAGATTTAACTACTTCTACATATTGCTGAAACCAAGGTTCTGCTAAGGTATATAAACCTTGTCCGTTGTAAAATCTAGCTAAACCAATAAAAGCCCAAATTAAATTTTCATCGCTGACTGCATCAAGGTGATTTTCTGCAACTTCTGTTAAATGGGGAATCGCGTTTTTCACAGAGTTGATAAACTCTAGGGTTGTTGCTTCAGGAATTGTTCTACCAATTTCGATGAACTTCGCGCAGAAGCTTTGTGTGTAGTCACGTTTATGTTCTGAGTCGTTGATTTTGGTTTGCAGAAACTCTCGAATTAAGGGATGAATTTTATAGCTAGCTTCTTCTTCACCTAACCTTTCGATGAGATGGCGTTTATAAAGTTGCTTTTTCGCGTTCTTAACATCTTTCTTTATCCAGTTCAATGACTCGCTAACAGAATCTACATATTTCCAAGCAATTACAGTCGGCTCGAATAAACTTAACAATTCTCCAACTTCCTTGGTCTTTAAATCAAGCCTTTTCCAAGTCAAATTAAATGCAGCTTGAACCCCCAACTTCGCTGTCATTTCTGTTGCTTCTAAGTCCTCTGATTCGGGATTAATAGCCTCCTGATCCAATCGCTCTTCATTCAATTCTTCCAAGATCTCAGCGACTGATAAATCTGGGTCTTCTAGCAAATATCGTCCCACTAATTCTAAACCAAGAGGTAAATAACCCAGCCATTGACATAAATCTTTAGCTATTTGAAGTTCCCTGTCTATCCGTCCATCTTCCTCACCCAAAATACCTCTCAACAGTGACAAAGATTCATCCTCTGAGAGTACATCTAGGGGTAGATCGACAAAATTAGAATCTAACCGTCGCTGACGAGTTGTGATTAATAACTTAAAACGCTGATTATTAGTTCTTGGTAATAGTTTTTTGATATCTCTGTATTCTGTAACATCATCTAATATTACCAACACCAAACCTTCTGGTGGTCGCCAATTTTGCCAACACCAAGCTACTTGTTCCTCCACAGTCAGCGCATTTTCTTGCAAATCTTTCTGTGGGACTTCTAAACCCATCTCCAACTGGATAAATTGAATAATTTCCGTAGCTAAATTTCCACCTCTAACATTTAACCAACAAATACCCCCAGAATAATCATCGTTGTGTTTATTTGCGTACTGTATCGCTAACTCTGTTTTACCCACACCACCCATTCCCGACACAGCAGAAATGGCGACTCTGTTGTTTTGTCCCTCGTATAACTCCTGGTGAACTGTGATTAGGTCGTCTTGTCGTCCAACAAAGTTCTTACTACCAAATTTAGGTATATATTTGATGGGTTTAAAAGGTTTTTCTGGAGGGGGATTGTTAATAATTTTACGATTATCATTATAATCTCGCCCAATATTCTCGTTATAATTACCTGAGTTTAGATCGATATCGAGATCGCCATTCCCATCGTTATTGTTCATCATCTTTCAACAGGTAAAAATAAATAATCGAAATAAAAAGTATAGTTTTATGCTTAGAGGACATCTGAAAAGTTATTTTTTGACGTTCGAGTTCTTGGTTTTGCCCCCCAGCCCCCCAAATCTGGGGGGAGAAGGATAGAAAGTCCCCCAAATTTGGGGGATTTAGGGGGCTTTGGTGTAACAAATGGGACTTCTCAAACAACCTCTTAAACATCAAGTACTTAATTGCTTGTATTGCCCCAATCTTCTAGTGCAGCAACCACAAAAGTAGCTGCAGGATGATCTATTAATGAGTCTAATGCAGATATTCCACCAGCTTTTAGCGCACTAAATATCCGCGCTTTTAATTCTGGATTATTTTCAATCTTCTTAATAGTTTCAGATGCTACCTTCTCTTTGCCTAAATCAGTACTCGTATCATAGGTTTTATCTAATTGTTTGAGTAATTCTTGAATTTCTGCTGCTGCTTGAGCGAGATTTTGTTTTTGTGGTGCATTATAATAATTACCCTGAATATAATCCCCTTCAATACGCTCGTTATAGTTACCGCTACCCAGATTAATGTTGCGATCGCCAGTCATTTGATTGTTCTCCTTTTTTGATAGTTTACTAAAAAAAGTATTTCTTCAAACTTCTAAGCTGACCAACATCGAGTTTGCCAAAACGTTTCAAGCTATATATAGGGATTGAGCGTCAGAATTATGCAGCTTTTATGTGGATCGGTTGCTGATACTCTTCAACGAGAATAGATTGCCAACCTAAATCTTTACTGGAAACAATTGGTAATGGAGTTTCAGTTTGTGGTTTGGGTAACGAACTTGTCACAAACTTTTTACCTCTTATTCAAAACTCGCAGCAAGATTTTGATATCCGCGCAAGATTTAAATAGCTCTTCAAGTTTGAGTTACTTATTCTGTAATTGTAACGATCGAACCAACAAAGCTTAAAAAGCATAAAAGTTTTTTAAAAAATTGCCAACTTTAGCATCACTCCTAGTTCGGGAGGAGAGCGCAGCTTTGTAAGTTGTCATCATCAAAAAACTAATTTAAAGGTATTATTTCATGACTTCTATTTCAATTCGTTCCAATATTCAAACAGAAATCCGTGAGTTCTTAAAACTAGCAA
Source organism: Hyella patelloides LEGE 07179 (assembly GCF_900659865.1). Taxonomy (GTDB): domain Bacteria; phylum Cyanobacteriota; class Cyanobacteriia; order Cyanobacteriales; family Xenococcaceae; genus Hyella; species Hyella patelloides. The sequence goes on along the minus strand of NZ_LR214015.1, from coordinate 6,086 downwards.
TTCCCCTAGCTAGCGCACAGGTTGCTCAAGCAACAACTGGATTTGTCGATGCAGTCATGATGGGTTGGCTAGGGCAGGAAGTCTTAGCAGCAGGTGGATTAGCCACAATGATTTTTATGGCAATGATGATGACAGGGATCGGAATTATTTCTGGGGTAAGTCCATTGGTAGCAGAAGCTTATGGGGCTAAACAAAATCGAAGGGTAGGACAGATTACTCGTCAGGGTTTGTGGATTGCTTTACTATTAGCCATTCCTGGAATGATGATTATTGCTAATTTAGATGGTTTAATGCACCAGTTTGGACAAGCAGAAAATATCGTAACTCTTGCCGATACCTATCTGAATGTAATGGCATGGGGATTATTTCCAGCGATCGCATTTGCGGTACTTAGAGGCTGTATTGTTTCTCTTTCGGAGGCTCGTCCAGTCATGTTCATTGTAGTTACCGCAACGGGATTTAATATTATTGGCAATTATGTTTTAGCATTTGGTAAATTAGGTTTTCCTGAAATGGGTATCGCTGGTTTAGCAGTTGCTAGTATTTGCGCTCATTGGATTATGTTCTTGTCTTTACTGGGTTACATGGTTTGGCACAAAGCACTGCGCCAGTATTCTCTCTTCAAAACCCTGCATCGCTTAGAACCTAAAACTATGCAGCAATTGCTTTGGGTAGGTGGACCTATTGGTATTACAACCCTACTAGAATATGGACTGTTTACAACCCTGACATTTTTCATGGGGGCTTTAGGAACACCTGTTTTGGCAGCGCACCAAATTGTCTTACAAACCCTGACAGTAATTTACATGGTTCCTTTAGCCATGTCCTACGCAGCAACCGTTCGAGTTGGACAGTGGTTTGGACAGCGAGATTGGCAACAGGTTCGACAAGCTGCATTCGTTAGTATTGGATTAGCAGTGATGTTTCTGATTGTTGCTGCGATCGCCCTTTTTACTCATTCACGACAAATCATCGGGCTTTATCTCAATCTTAACGATCCAGCTAACGCCAATGTCTTGAATATCGGAGTTTCTCTGATGACAGTGGCAGCTTTTGGACAAGTTTTAGATGGTGTACAAAGAACGGCTAACGGTGTCCTACAAGGGTTGCAAGATACTCGGATTCCGATGTTACTAGGTACTTTTTCTTACTGGGGAGTTGGTTTAACAACAAGCTACTTTCTAGGATTTCATACCGATTTGGCTGGCACAGGAATATGGCTTGGTTCTTATATCGGTATAGCTACCGCAGCGATCGCGTTTATCTGGCGTTTTCGGGGAATTTTATCAAAGAAAGAATCTCGTCATCCTATTAACGGCTTGACTTTTAAAGAATAAATTGACTCGTTTATTTGGGCTCACTCTCAAAAAACTAAGCAAATTATTGGAGTATTGTCATCTCAATCGCCAAAGCATTCAAAACATCATTTTTCGCTATCAAGCTACACACTAGAAAAAGTTTAACGTCATTTTTTCCTCAAGTATTTTAGTGATCTCTTAAATTTTTAGCGATCGCCTTTAGCTCTCTTTGTTGAAAATTATATCAATTAAGAGAGTGTCGCTCTGAGAATTTAATTGAATGTGCGGTAAAGATGAACTTTATGAAGTTAGATGAAGCTCTATCTTTTGTGTAGCGAGATGGTCTATTAGCAATTAGTTCGTCGCCATACCAGCTAGCTCCAGATGGACTCCATTGTTCCTCTTCTTGAATGTTGGGGTCTGGTCTGAAGTCAATGTAAATATTTTTTTAATGACATGAGTACTACACATACTATATGTGGGTTATGGGCATAAAGAGAACAACGATTACATAGAGAAATCTTGGGCATTACAACACCATCAATACTGCCTCTAGTGTGCCTTAAGAAAAGACTTACAAATTATTAGAATTGTCCGACATAATCTTTAAGTTGACGTACATTACAAACGATTGCTGTTCCCACTTCTATTCCAAAACCTGCCGAATATGGTTCACCATATTCCAAAATAACTGGTGAATTAAAGCTGGGGATTCCAGTAGCTGATATAGCTCGGTGATTATCGTATCCAGCAACGGAGATAGTAATGCTTCCACTATTATAAGTTGCTTTCCAATCACTTTTCTCTAGGTGGATATTAGCTAGCTCATCGGTAATTTTCTGGGCTCGCGAATCACATTGGATAATTCTGGCGACAATATTAGTAGTGTTGTCTTGAGAATTGATGCAGTGGCGAATAGTCTCCTCCAGTAACATTTCACCAGTTATAGAGCTATTTGTGGCAGGAATTGTTGATGTAAAACAAACAAGAAATTCTGGTGAGTTTGCTAGGTTCTGTTGAGCCGAAACAGTTAAAACTGCGACTATCAAAGCCTTTTTCATGGTAAAAATTCTCTCAAAATCTTCGATTTCTATAGAACCCATTTCAATACCGTTCGGTTAAGGACTAATAGCGAGTGCTAATTAATAACCAATAATAGTCTTGACACTCTTTACTGCCATATCAAGGGCTTGACTTACATTGTCATATATCTCTTGGGGCTGATATATAAAACCATCCCAAAAGACTATCTCGTAATGACGATTTTTCCAAAATGCTTGCCTGATTCTAGCAGTTCGTAAGCTCTTCGTGCCTCCGAAAAAGGAATAACTTCATGAACTACTGGCTTTAAACGGTGCAGTGTAATTGCCGTGTTCATGGCTTTAAACATTTGTCGGCTTCCGACGTAAATTCCTTGAACTCGTAATTGATTAGAAAATACTCTTGCCAATGACAATCCAGATGCTTCGACTCCACTAAGAACACCAATTACACCGATAAAGCCATTAAGACGAGCGATCGCTTTTCTCCGCTCGTCTTAATGACAAACTCATTTTATTTAGGTCAATACCACCTAAGAATCTAATTATTTGCTGAGATGGATGTTGGAATGCAGATCAGAAATTAGTTTGAAGATACTGAAATTCATTCAATTATCTATTTTGGCGATATTCTCTGGGAGTCATTCCTGTCATTTGACGAAAGTATTTTCCTAAATGAGCGTGACTATTGAAACCGCATTCTAAAGCTATGTTTGCAATCGAAATATCGGCTTTTTTTAATAACTGTTTAGCTAGTTCGATTCTTTGCTGTATTACATACTGATGAGGAGATATTCCTGTAGATTTTTTAAATAATCTACTGAAATGAAATTGACTAATGCCTAAAAACTCGGCTAAATCCTTTAGTTTAATTGATTGAGTAAGATGATCGTTAATATAATCTGTTACTTGAAGCAACTGGAGATCGCTCAATCCTCCTTTATAAATTGCTACTTGAGGTTTAGTTCCAGAATAATCTCGCAGTAGGTTAACTGTTAAAGCATTAGCTAAAGATTCGATATAAAGCTTTCCTACCCCATTACTACCTTGATACAGTTCGGCTCGTAACATCATGGCAAGTTGCTCAATTTGAGAATTGCGATCGCAAAATTCTGTCTTTAATTCCAGGCGATCTGGATCGGAGTTGATGGCTTCTGTAGCGACTTGCTTGAGAAACTGGGGAGGAATTCTTATTTGTAAGTAGTGGTCATTACCATAGGCTCGATAGGAACTAGGAAGTTCGGCTGGCGTAATAGAAATATCGCCTTTAGTATAAACTCCGACATAAGAGCGATCGTCGACAGCTTGCCAAATACGATGAGGTTTGGTTGCCAAACATAAAGCAATTGTATGCTCTTTTTCAGCAAAAATTTCGCCACTCCCTAGAGGTTGCTGAAATTCTTCAACAATAAGAGATTCCCAACCCAAATCTAGACTGGAAACAATAGGTGATGATTTTGTGGACGAACTAACCATAACGCTTTACCTTTTTGACAAACTGATAGCAATATTTTGGAAGTTGAGCAAGATTTAGATAGCTCAAAATTATTCAGTTATTTATTCTGTAATTGTAACGATTTAACTGACAAAACTTAACAAGTATAGAGGTTTCCTAAAGTATGGTTAACTCAACCTGCGCGTTCCCTCGTCTATTACACATTGATGCTAGTCCGAGGGGAGATCGCTCCCACTCTCGCAGATTAACTAGAGAATTTGTCGAAGCTTGGAAAAAAACACATTCTACTGCTACGGTAACTTATCGCGATATCGGTCGTAATCCTATTCCCCATGTAACCGAAGACTGGATTGCAGCAGCTTTTACTCCATCAGAAAAGCTGCTGCACCAAATGCAGTCAGCCCTTCACCTCAGTGACGAATTAGTAGATGAATTTTTAGCAGCAGATATTTATGTCATGGGTGTACCGATGTATAACTGGAGCGTAACCAGTGGTTTTAAAGCATACATCGATAATATTGTCCGAATTAATCGCACTTGGGCTTATATTCCCGACGAAAACCCAGAATTTCCTTACAAGCCTTTAGTACATGGTAAAAAAATGTTCGTTATTGCTTCTCGTGGAGATGGTGGTTTTGCACCTGGAGAACGCAACCATCAACGGGATTTTCAAACACCACTAATCAAAGAAGCATTTGGAATGTTGGGTGTTACCGATATTACTTTTATTACAGTGGAAAATGACGAGTACGGTGGACAGAAATTAGCTGATTCGATTGCATCTGCTCGTACCCAAATTGCTGAATTGATCTCAGTATAAGCATTGTCACCATTAGCTTAGAAGAATTCATGAACTATCAATCACAGTTAGAGAATGCCTTTGAGCATTTTCTTAAGGGATGGGCAACTGGAAACCGCAAACGGCTTTGTCTTTGCTAGAGGACATCGCTCAAACTCAAAAGCCGTAAAGAAAAGAAAATTAGTCTTTAACAAGAATTATCTTAAAATTTGAGGAATCAAAATGTTACCAGAAAAGAAGCATATCACTAATAAAAATCACCAGCAAAAAAGCAAATTTGTTACAGTAATTCATCCAGAAAAGTTAACGGCAATAACTACAGCAGAAAACGACAATCTTACTAAAAACACAGCATTACTCGATCGCGATTCTTTAGTTAGTTGGTTATTTCTCATCGGCTCATTGATGTTTCTTTTCGATGGATTAATCGAACTTACTGAAGGTATTTCAATCCATGTATTTTTGCACCTTCCTGCCAGTGTGGTGTTTGTTGTTGGTTCGTATCTGTTTATGCCGACAGATGAAAACAGTTAAGTCAATATTTTGACTCAGAAGAAGAAATAAATCAAACGTATGATGTGAATTAAATTATACGCTTGGTGCGAATTAGGAAAAGGCAGAAAAAGATAGAAGATGAAAGTTATCAAAATTAGAGCATAGTTTTCTCTACTGTCAAACCAATTTCCTGACCATAGGAAAGTTCGAGAGTGTGACCATCTGGATCGCGCAGAAATGCCCAATAGCCTACTGGATATCCAGAGTCTTTCGGTTCTTTAATCAGTACACCCTCAGAACGCGCTTTGTTGCAGAGATTATCCATATGTTTGCGACTCGAACAACCAACACCAAGATGTGCGAATGGAGAAAGAACAGGAGCTACAGAATCGGTTTGAATTAAAACAATTACAAAAGGTCGAGTACTATCAGTGAGCCAAACTACGGCAACACCTGTTTCCGCATCAATACGATGATGAACAACCTGCATACCTGCATAGGTGGAATAGAATTCAATACTTCGCTCAACATTTGATATGGGGAGCGCGATGTGAGTCAGTCCAATATCAATCATTGTTAGTTACAGAAGGCACTAATCAATAACCTTCTTTTTAAGATTATAAATAGTTCAAATATTTTTTTCGGAGAATTATCATGTCATTTTCTAAAGCTGTTAAAACATCAAATAGCGATCGCTCTATTTTCTAGATCCAGTAAAAATATCGACTAATAAGGAAAAATAAATGAAATTTCTGCTTGAAGAAAAAGGTATTGCTTACAAAATATTCAATATCTCTGAACTTGAAGATATGGCACTTGTTATTGGTGAATCATTCTCAAGTTCCGAACCAATGGCAGTTTCACAAGGTATCCCTCTTCTGTCACTTTCCGAATTAAAAGATTACGAAATAAGGTGATTTATCCAGAAAGAAGCAGTGTGGGAAATTGATTAATGCTATCAATTAAGTTATGTAATCCTAGTAATAAAGAAGAATTAG
>NZ_LR214014.1 GCF_900659865.1 Hyella patelloides LEGE 07179 | reverse complement strand
TAGTCCCTCGAACAGTTATCTTAAAAACTATGGATTTCAAACTAGACGCGGTTTAGTTGCAGCTGACATTCCGCAGATAATTTTCTCAAGGAAATAATTAAATGAATTTGCTTGAATATAGCCGTTTATAGCAATCGCCAATCTTCAAAAACACCAAATAATATATTAGTTCTTATTCTGTTTCTAAAATCGCTGTATTCTCTATCTCTTAAAGTGTGTAGACTAAATTGCTCAAAAAATCACGAAGAAATTAAATTTTTCTGCGGAATGTGAGTTGCAGGATGATATTTTTCAGTCATCTCCCAGTTTCCCAATCTTCCAGACAATCTTTACCATTCCACTTCACGAATGCAATGCCAAATTTTTTTTTAGGATTGAGCAGTAAAATTACTAAAGCTCAACTCATTAATTGTGTTCCATTGAAATACCAGAGAACGAAATTTACTCCACTGTTGGTAGATTTCTTGAAACGCAGGAGATTGACTAGCATTTTCCTCGTAAATCTCAAAAGCAGCTTTTTGTGCTGCTTGTAAAATTTCAGCACTATAGGGAGTTAGTTTAGTACCACCAGCAATTAAACTTTGTAGGGCATTACGATTTAAAGCATCATACTTAGCCAGCATATTTAGATTGGCTTCCATAGCTGCGGTTTTAAATATTTCTTGGTACTCTACAGGCAGTTTATCCCATTGTGATTTGTTTACCTGCACTTCAAAAGTCGAACCTGGTTCCCACCAGCCAGGATAATAGTAAAAAGATGCAGCTTTATTTAAACCGAGCTTTTCATCATCATAAGGTCCTACCCACTCTGCTGCATCTATAGCACCCCGATCTAAAGCCAGATAAATTTCTCCTCCTGGTAATACCTGGACATTTACACCCAGACGAGCCATTACTTTCCCTCCTAACCCAGGAATTCGCATTTTTAAGCCATTAAGATCGCCCAGAGATTGAATTTCTTTTTTGAACCAACCTCCCATTTGCGCTCCTGAATTACCTGCGGGAAAACTAATGACATTAAAATCACTGTATAGCTTGTGCATGGCATCAATACCGCCACCGTGATAAAACCAGGCATTTTGCTGTTGGGCGGTTAAACCAAAGGGTAGACAAGTACCAAAGGCTAAAGCGGGATTTTTCCCAACATAGTAATAGCTAGCAGTATGTCCACATTCTACAGTGCCATTTTGCACCGCATCTAAGACTTCTAACCCAGGAACAATTTCCCCTGCTGCATAGGGTTCAATGGTAAACTTTCCGCCAGTCATGGCTTTGAGACGATCGCAGATTGTTTGCGCCCCACCAAAGATCGTATCTAAAGACTTGGGCCAACTTGTTACCATGCGCCAGCGTATGTTAGGTAAATCATTGGCTTGAACGCTAGGACTTCCACCAGTTTCATTACAGGCTACCAAAGTAGTAGCGGTGGTAGTGGCGATCGCAATTTGAGATAAAGCTTGTCTGCGTTTCATAATTTCAGGCTTGTTATAGCTGGTGCTGTTAAATCAACATCAGATTCTATCAAACAACCTTCAACCTATAGTATAAAAAGACTTATATATTAATCAACCCCATTGAAAAATAGCAGCACTCCAAGTAAGCCCTGCACCGAAACCAGAAGCAGCAACGATATGTCCTGGTTTGACTTTACCCTCTCTTACTGCTGCATCTAAAGCCAGGGGAATTGAAGCTGCGGAAGTGTTGCCATAGTCAGCAATATTACTTAATATTTTTGCTTTGGGTAGCTTTAAACGTTTGGCTACCGCATCCATAATACGTTGATTGGCTTGATGTAGTAGTAACCAATCAATATCTTCATTACTCAAACCAGCCGTAAACATGGCTTTTTCGATCGCTTCTGGCACTTTTGCTACTGCAAAGCGATAAACTTCCCGACCGTTCATAGTAATGGGTTGATAAGTGCCTGATTGGGCGGTAATCTCTTCTGTAAGCGGTTTGGATTGTCCTTGATAAGGGAGATTGAGACAGTTATTTTGATTTCCATCACTATACATTCCATAAGCCAAAAGGCGACCGCAACGCGCCTCGCCAACGGCGAGATCGCTATTTTCTATTCCCTGACAGACTACCGCTCCCGCACCATCTCCAAACAGCACACAGGTAGTACGGTCTGACCAGTCTACCCAGCGAGAAAGCAGATCTGCACCAATAACTACCACATTTTTCGACATTCCCGTGCGGATGTATTGAGCAGCCGTAATCAGAGCAAAGGTGAAACCCGAACAAGCAGCCGTGAGATCGAAAGCTACTGCTCTTGTAGCCCCCATAAGATGCTGTACCTTCACCGCACTACCAAATAGGTCATCGGGGGTCGAAGTAGCTAAAATAATCAAATCCACATCATTAGGAGATATCCCCGCCATTGCGATCGCATTTTGAGCAGCTTCGGCTGACAATTGACTCAAAGATTCGGTTTCAGAGCTTATATGGCGGTGCTTCATCCCTGTGCGACTATTAATCCACTCATCCGAAGTTTCCACAATCTGACTCAGATGATCGTTTGTTAAAACCGCTTGAGGCGCAGCAGAACCGCAGCCAGTAATCGCCATACCCATCCCGATATTGTTCAATGTTTTCGCTCCCTTGCTCCTAGGTAAAGATAATTGTGGTTTGATTTAATTAGCTGAAGCAGTTTCTTTGATTTCTTCTCGATGCTGCTGGTTATAAGCTTCGATTTTTTCGATTACTTCATGTTCTACTGCTTCTTTTGCCATACGGATTGCATTGAAGATTGAAGGAGCATGAGAACTACCATGACTAATAATACAGACTCCCGATACTCCAAAGAGCAAAGCACCGCCATGTTCTGCACAATCAATTCTTTGTTTAATGTTGCGGAGATTGGGTTTAAGTAAAGCTGTTCCTACTTTACCACGCCATCCTTTAGGGAGTTCTTCTTTCATGATGTTGAGCATCACTTCCCCAATAGCTTCGGCGAATTTTAGCAACACATTGCCCACAAAACCGTCACAGACAATAACATCAAAATTTCCCGACAACACATCTTTGCCTTCTGCATTACCCACAAAAGGAATTGCGGAATTATCCTGTAACAACTTATGGGTTTGCACTGCTAGCTCATTTCCCTTACCAGGTTCTTCTCCGATATTGAGTAAGCCTACTTTAGGTTCATCTACATCTAAAATATATTGACTGTAAATTGTCCCCATAAGAGCAAACTGTTCTAAATACTTGGGGCGACAATCCATATTTGCCCCTACATCAAGCACAATTACAGATTTCCCAGGAATCATAGTTGGAAATACTGCACCGATAGCGGGGCGATCTATTCCTTTCAGACGACCTAAGCGCAAAAGAGCAGCCGACATTGCTGCTCCTGAATGACCCGCAGAAACTACAGCCTGAGCTTTTTGCTCTTTGACTAAACTCATTGCTACATTGATTGATGCTTTGGGTTTACGACGGATGCTAGTTGCTTTTTCTTCCATCGTTACCACGCCTTCTGCGGAGACTATTTCAAGGCGTTCGGTGTCCGCTCCACCATGTTCATCGATACAGGCTTGAATTCGTTCTCGATCTCCTACTAGAAGCAGGTTTACATCTAATTCAGCAGCAGCGCGAATTGCGCCAACTACGATTTCGTCTGGGGCATAGTCTCCCCCCATTGCGTCTACTGCGATTGTTGCGCGCTGTAATCCCATTGAGCAAATATATAGAAGTCTTACAAATTTTAACAGTATTAAGAATAATTTATAAAGATTGTTTGGACAAACTTCATAAATTTGGGCTATTAGTGCTGAAAATCAATGATTTTCCAAAATGACTATCTATCAATTTGAATAAAGTCAAGGAAGTGCCACCATAACACCAAATCAAGGATGATTAATAATCTTTACAATTTCCCCAAGGAAGTTATAAAGGTTATTAATCATCCACTGCCATTTTAGTCTAGGAGGTTGCTTAATGTTAAAGATTATTGGTTCTAGTTTGTTGAGTCTATTGTGGGGAATCTTGGGGAATACTCCTCAACAACAAGTGCAGCTAGAGTCGATCGCTTGGCATGATACCGCACTTTTTCAACTTCCTGACGATCGATCCGATCCTGTAGTGCAGCAGATTGTGGATGATTATTTACAGAATCTAAGTCAACAAGGAATCAAGGGTAATCTCCAAGGAGTATGGTTGCAATCAGATTGGCTCGAATTAGGAGAGCATCAGGGTAATATTCCCGTTTCGGCTGCTTCTTTAACTAAGATTGCCACTACCTTAGCTGCTTTGGGCAAATTAGGAGTAGAGCATCAGTTTATAACGCGAATTTCTCACACAGGTTCGATTCAAGGAGGAGTCTTACAGGGAGATTTAATAATTGAAGGTAACCAAGATCCTTTCTTTGTCTGGGAAGAAGCGATCGCTCTTAGCAACAGTCTCAATCAGTTAGGTATTAAGGAAATAACGGGTAATTTACTGGTTAACGACCAATTCTATATGAACTATCAATCCGATCCCGAAGCTTCAGGAAAGCTGCTCAAGCAGGGTTTAGAACCTGGTTTATGGTCATCGGAGGTCAAGCAACAGTTTAGAGCCTTACCCATAATTACTCCTCGTCCTCAACTAACTATCAAAGGGAAAGTCAAGGTAATAGAAAATTTGCCTAGGGATGCTCAACTGCTGGTACTGCACAAGTCTCTATCCCTAATGAATATTTTGCGACAAATGAATATCTACAGTAATAATCAGATGGCACAAATGCTAGCAGATACTGTAGGAGGCGCGTCAGAAGTTGCTAATTATGCCCTGGAAATTACAGGAGTTTCTCCTTCAGAAATACAATTAATTAATGGCTCTGGATTAGGAGTGGAAAATCGCATTTCTCCCCGTGCTGCTACCAAAATGCTCATGGCAATTGAGAACCTATTGCAACCTCACAACTTACAAGTCGTAGATATCTTACCTGTTGCTGGTAGAGACAGTGTAGGCACAATGGAAAACCGCGACATACCCCAAGGGGTAGCCGTTAAGACAGGTACTTTAAATCAAGTCAGTGCTTTAGCGGGAGTAATTCCTCTAGATAGCGAGCGCAAAATTTGGTTTGCAGTGATTAATAGTGGTTGGCAAATTAAAACATTTCGTCAACAGCAAGACAAATTGCTAAAAGAGTTAGTAAACCATTGGCAATTAACACCCATAATTAATAATCAATCATTTTCCGAAACACAAGTTTATCTGGGCGATCCCCAACGCAATCAAATTCAATAAAAGGAAATATGAACTAAAAATTTCAATTTTAAAAACAAAATTTTGAGAAAATAACTTTTTAAAACTCTACTTCAGTAGAATTAAAGGCAGAAAATAGATACTTACGACTTATTCTAAAATTTAGCTTTTAATCGTCAATACAATCATCAAATACCTAAAAATTGCCCCAACTAGCCAAAATGGTGATGGTTTTTTTTGAGGACGAAGCTATCATAGTCTAATTGTAAGAGACATCTTGGTTGTCTAACAGATTGAACATTTATCATTAAACATCAAGCATTCAATACGATCTACCATATATTAGATTTAGGAAATGGCAAATGATAAATGGCAAATGATCAATGATAAATGAGAAATGACAAGCGAATCTGCCATTAAACAAATTAGATCCTATATCGCTCAACGCCAGTGGAGTGAAGTAATTGCTCTATGTGCTCAAACCTTAAAGAATAATCCGAAACGTCTTGAATTTTACCCTTTCTTGGCAAAAGCCTATACGAACCAGGGTAGACTAACAGAAGCGATCTCAGTTTATCAACAAGCTCTTGGTACAGCATTAAATCAAGCGGAAATTTATGCCGAATTAGGGTTACTTTATAGCAAGCAAAATCAGTTTGTTCAAGCAGCCTGGCATTATCAAAAAGCTTTGGCAATCAATCCCGATTGGGCAGAATTACAATATAATTTGGCAGTAGTTTTGCATCAATTAGGAGATTGGGAGCAAACCATCGCAGCTTATCAACAAGCTCTCAAAACTAAGCCAGATTATCCTGCGGTTTATTTTAATCTGGGGGTTTTATACGATCGCCGAGGTGAATTAGATACGGCTGTTAAAAATTATCAGCGAGCGATTGAAATTCAGCCCAACCATATTCGAGCATATAGTAATTTAGGCAGTACTCTCGCCAAACAAAAAAAATACGCCACGGCAATTAAAATTTTACAACAGGGACTTCAGATTAATCCTACTTGGAGTACCCTCCACAATAACCTAGGTCAGATTTATTTACTCAACGAGCAACCAGATAAAGCTTTAGCCAGCTTTGAAATGGCAACCAGTTTAGAGCCATCAATGGGACTTGCTTACAATAATTTGAGTAAATTGTGGCAACAACAGGGCAATTATGAACGAGTCGCAGAAATTATTAAATATTTTATCAATCTTGAGCCGACCAATGTGGCTGCTTTTAGTCATTTAGCGGGGGTATTATTCCATCAGGGGAAACGAGAACAAGCAATTAAATATCTGCGTCAGGCGATCGCCTTAGAACCAGATTTTGTCAATACCTATTGTGAGAATAATCTTCAGGAAAACACTACAGATTTATTAACTAGAGCGAAAAATTCTTGTGCTAAATTTCTCGCTGCTTTATCAGAAGAAGCGGACACGCCAGAAGTTTTAAATTTTCTTTGGCAAACATACTCTCATTGGGGAGATGTTTTATTTGAGTACGGTAGCATCACCCAAGCAGAAGCTTGCTATCGGAAAGGATTGGATATCAAGCCCGATGCAGTCTCACTTTACCTTAATTTAGGTAATTGTTTAGCTAAACAAAAACGCTGGAATGCTGCGGTGGGAATTTATCAAATGGGTTTAATTCTAGAACCCCATCATGGACAGTTGGGTTTTCAATTGGGAAAAATTCTGGAAAATCAACAACTTGCTCAATCTGCGGTTGACTATTACGAACAGATTCTGCAAAAGAAATCCTATCAGACAGGATTGTGGCAAGAATTACCCCAATTATTTCCGACAAAAAATACTTTATCCCACTTACCCCAGGCAATCTATCACCATACCCATGATTGGATTCGAGATTGTCGTCTAGAAGACTACAGCTATACAGAAATTGTTTGGGAAGGAACTGCACCTACTAATAGCAGACGAAGCAAACAACCACCCATTCAAATTACTCCCGAAGAATTAGATAACTCTGAGATTGAATGCGGTGGGGTTAGCTGTGCTAAATGCATGGCACAATTAATTAATGAATTTCAGCCAGTTTTTATCGGCAATCGGAGCTATCAATGTTCTTTTAATTATTCTCTAGATATAACTGCTTCTTTACCTTTTGTTGTTTCCATTCCCCAAGGAAAAGTTTGGAATGCTCCTCAAAAAAACTCTTGGATTATTTGTCATGCAATAGCGGTTATGACACCCGATAACTATTTACTGGGAGATTTATCTCGTTGCTATCCTTGGTTTTTACCCCCTTGTCCTTATCCAGAAAAAACTAATCACAAAATATTTGAAGTAGATCGCCTCCCCGATCTAACTCAATTAAAAGGTAAAGTTGCCGTTCTCTCAGGATTAGCTGGTCATGTTTATTATCACTGGATGTTTGATATTTTGCCTCGCATTGAGTTAATGCGTCTGAGTGAGATTGATTTAGACTCTATTGATTGGTTTGTGATCAACTCTATAGAAAAACCTTTTCAAAAAGAAACTCTCAGTTGGTTGGGGATTCCTCTGAATAAAGTTGTCTCTAGTGATGACACTTCTTTTATCGAAGCAGAGGAGCTTATTGTACCTTCTTTTCCTGGCTACCTAGATTGGATACCCTATGGCACAATTAAGTTTTTACGACAAACTTTTTTACCTAAAATTAGTATCGAAAGCTCGCAATATGGCAAGAAAATTTATATCAGCAGAGCGCGAGCTAGAACCAGACAGGTTATTAATGAAAAGGCTGTGACTCAGTTTTTAAATAAGCTAGATTTTCAAACCATCTTTCTGGAAGAAATGAGCATATTAGAACAAGTGGCTCTGTTTGCCAATGCTAAGGTAATTGTGGCACCTCATGGCTCTGGTTTAACCAATTTGGCATTCTGCTCTCCTCAAACTACGGTTATTGAACTATTTTCTCCCAACTACATCAGAACTGATTATTGGGTAATTTCGGAGCAACTAGAACTAAAACACTATTATTGTCTGGGAGAAAATTTTAATTGCCCAACCCTACGCAATCTTATGTATCAGAATTCTCTGACAGAAGATATTTTGGTAAATCTTAGTTCTTTAGAATTAGTTTTAAACGTAGCAGGATTTAGTGAATAGAATAGCTATGATAATTTGTATAGCCTTACTGTTCACTTCATAAATCTGGCGACAACCTCAGCTCCCCGTCTCTTTAGCAAGGGGTTTTAAGGTTTGCTATGCTAACATTGCTTTATTCAAGCAGCTTCGCTGTCAAGGAGAAGGAAAAGAATTAGCTGCTAGTTGTTAGTTGCTAATCTATTACTTGCTACTTGCTATAGCATTACGTGTACACCTTAAGACCTTTAAGACCTTTGAAAATTTTCTAATTGGTGCTTGGCACCTCGCACTTGTCTTGGCTGACGAAACTTTGTGCCGAGATCCCTCGTCTACTTCAGAATCAAGAATTTTCTTGTCCGTCTTGGTGCGCGAGTCCTTTAGGGGAGCGAGTCCTTTAGGGCGTTTCCTTGCCCAGATAACGCTCCTGGGTGCCTATGTTAAGCGCGGGGTCGTTTACACCCCAATGCTATGGGTGCAAGCATCGCATAGTTTGATGCACTGCTAATCTAATTTTGTATGGCTCTGGCTCTCTTACCATCTGCCCTACAAGGCTAATTATTTTAATATTTGGTTTTTATAATCCGTGAGTGCTAGTTATTTAATGAAGTCTGTTGCTGAATGTGAAACTGCTTTCACCGAACAGCCAGAAAATACTGAATATTGCCAAAAGGTTTGTCGAGATTTGGGTAATGTACTGCAAGGAATGGGTCGATTTGATGAAGCTGTAGTGTGGCACTCTTTTGCTCTAGACAATGAACCCAACTTAGTGGATGTCTATGCTCAGATTGGAAGACTTTATGCTCAAGAAGCGAATTGGGAAAAAGCGGTAGTAGTTTTTAATCATGCTCTAAAGCTGAAGCCAGATGCAGTTCATCTTTACTCTAATTTGGCTCAAATTTACGGTCAAATGGGGCAAAGACTGGCAGAAATCGAATGCTGGTATCAAGCTTTGGAATCCGATCCTGAGATGGTGAATGCTAACGGTTATTACAAATTGGGTAAAGCCTTTGAACAATTCGGCAAAATGGATCGGGCTTTAATGTGTTTACAAAGAGCTTGCGATCGCTCAGACGAGTTATTTGATGCACATTACGACTTAGGGGAGATTTGGCTGCGTCAAGGCAATTTAGAACTGGCTAAAGCAAGATTCCAAAAGATCTTAGAACAAGACCCCCAACAGGCAAAAGCTCATTACAAAATGGGTAACATCGCCTTCAGGCAAAGACAGTATGATACTGCTATTGAGCAATTTCGTCAGACAATTAAAGTTGCGCCTGAATTTCCTTGGGCTTATCGCGATTTAGTTAAAACTTTTTTGCATTTACGAAAATGGGATGAAGCTATATCTACCTGTCACGCCATTATTAACCTGGTCGAAGAATTTCCTTGGGTTTATATTCAGTTGGGAGATGCTTTAAGGGAAAAAGGAAGGATTAATGATGCGGTAACTAACTTTAAAAAAGCCTGTAAGCTGAGAGGTTGGAAAGAATGTCGCGATCGCGATTACTATTTTACCAAAGACACTTTTAGTTATCGTTTGGCTATTTGGCAACCTATATTCAAGCCAATTATGCAGCAAAAAAGCTTGAAAATTATTGAATTAGGCAGTTATCAAGGAATGTCTGCTTGTTGGTTTCTCGATACTGTTTTGACTCATGATTCCGCTCAATTAGTCTGTATCGATTCTCAATTTGAATCTGATTTTACAGGCAACTTGAACAGTACGGGAGCTCAAGAAAAAGTTACTTTGTTGACGGGTACGGTAGCTCAACATTTACCCAATTTAGAGCTAAATAGTTTTGATGTGGCAAATCTGCAAGATAAACGCAAATCTGTAGATGCTGCTTTTGAAAATGCCGATGCTGTTTGGAAATTACTAAAAGTGGGAGGTTTAGCTATCTTTAATGATTATGGTTGGCTTAACTCTCAAGCTCCAGAGTTAAATCCTAAAGAAGGTATAGATCGCTTTTTAACTTCAATTAAAGATCGATGGGAATTGGTAACTCGCTCTCCCCAGTCTTTCCAATTTATTATAAAAAAAATAGCTTAGATGAAGTCAAGTAAGGGATGAGGAACTTTGTTCAGAGATAAAGTATGAGTAGTGATTCAGGGTTTTATACCATTTTTAAAAAGTAGCTGGAGAGATTAATTTCCCATTACGCACTTCAATTTGTAGTTTTATCAAAGTATCTACTCTCAGACTTTAGATAGAGGAAGATTGGTTAGCTTCTTTCAGAATAAAATCCTCAACCTGGATCAAAACCACAAACTTTTATCATTAAAAATAGCTTATTGAGAATAGCTTGACTCGAAAAAATAATAATATTTGAAAGTACCTAAAAAAT
>NZ_LR214013.1 GCF_900659865.1 Hyella patelloides LEGE 07179 | reverse complement strand
TTTTTAGGAAAAATATCTTGAAATAGCTTCCACTCTAGGTCATTTAATCCCTCAAATTTGCCTGGCATCTTCAGTCGTTTAGTTACAACCTTCTTATTTTATCTATTATTAGTGGGATAGGTTCATAACTCTCTCAGAATTACAAAGTTTGTTCGACCAATCATCTGACGATCCAATGATTTATTGTTATCCTGTTCTTCCTTATCACGTAAGTTGTATACAAAAATTTGTAAAACATAGAATAGATTTGAAATTATTCGACTATTTTGTTGAAGGATGAATAAAGTGATTTTATTGACCAATAGCGGTCGCTATTGTCAAATTACTATTATTCCTTATCGTTTATCCCTTCTTTAATTGGAGATTTCTCAGACAAAACCTTGTAACTTCTTTAATATCAGAAGTTTGTTGAGGATAGGTAATTTTTGGTCTAGCAATAACAATCAAAGGAATACCTAATAGATCTGCCACTTTAGATTTAACATCTTCTCCGCCAGATTTTCCTGAAGCTTTGGTAACCACTAAAGAAATCTGCCACTGTTGCCACAAAGCAATCTCTAATGCTTCACTAAAAGGGGGACGTAGGGCAATAAGGCGATCGCTCGTAAAGCCTGAATCCAATGCCATTTGTAAAGAGTTAAGCTTTGGCAGTACCCTAGCAAACAATGTAGAATGCTCTTGCCAGGATTGAAACTGGGGTAAAACCTGACAACCCACTGTTAATAAAACTCTTTGATTTAACAAGTAGTCTCCCTGTAAAAGAGTTTCAAAACTGTCTAACTCTAAATGTTGAGAAGCAGCTACAGAATTTACTTTAGCTCTTTCGTAGCGTAGATAGGGTAGATTGCAATTTTGAGCAATTGCGATCGCATTTTGGGAAACTTCCACTGCAAAAGGATGAGAAGCATCTACTATGGCAACAACACCATAATTACGACAAAATTGCGCCATTAACGACCTATTCATTGCACCCACAATGACATCACAAATAGACCCGTAGAGTTGTCGAGCTTCGGGTGTTGTCACCGTGACAACATAATCAGAAGTAACAGCAGAAATGGCTTTAATTAGTGCTGCACTATCTCCTGTACCTCCGATTATCCATACAGACATAAATTAAAATGTGAGTGAGATAACCCTTCTCATTCATGAGAGGGGATGAAAGCGAACGCGATCACTTATCGATCGTTTCTTTACAGTTTTGAATTCAAATCTTTATATAGCAAATGTTTCAGCCGTTTTATAATACTCGTGTACGAGACATCGAGCTATAAATTGCCGTAACTTCGTACAATCAAAGCACCTAGAAAATTAGTGCGATTCGTTGGAATCAAGAGCCTTTGGAGAACAAAGGGGTAAGGATTCCCAGGGAAAGACGGAGAGAAAACCGTAAGTACCCTGAACTGACAATCGGATGTGGGTTAAAGTCCCACCATCTAAGGGATAGATGACTCCTTATCTGGCTCTACTGAGTGAACTCGGAATTTCACAGGGTAAAGCGAGCATCAGGGCGGAATTAGAGACAAAGCAGATAGTCACACTACCGCTAATAGGGAGATACCAAGGGTAAATAGGCTCTAGAAAAATGTCTTACTAGGAAGCCATTATCTGAACTATAACAAATGGACTTAAATACCTACAAAGTCGCAACGCCTCTGAATTTAGCAGTTGCTTCCCCGACTTGGTGTTAGGCAAACTGAACCGCCCTAAAGTATCAAGACAATCCGACAGTCGGAACGAAAAGAAACGTAGACACCAGGTTTGAGGAAGGTCGAAACCTCAATAGGATAGACGAGTATCGGAAACCCTGGCTACGGGTAAGATGAGGCGTAACTGCCAAAAGGAAATCAGAGAATAGACGACCGAGTAAATCAAGAATCATGACGCATACAACATATAGCGATGATTGGGAACACTCCGATTGGAAGAAATTTCAAAAAACAGTATTCCGATTACAAAGAAGAATATTCAAAGCAGTAAGAGTTGGAGACAAAGCTAAAGCCAGAAGACTTCAGAAACTAATATTCACCTCTCACGCTGCTAGGATGCTAGCAATTCGACAAGTAACACAATTAAACACTGGGAAGAAAACGGCAGGGATAGATGGTAAAAAGTCTTTGACATTCAAGGAACGATTTAAACTAGAAAAAGCTCTAAGAAAACATACTAAAGACTGGAAACATCAAGGTCTAAGATAGCCTTCCCATCAGTTAACTTCTCAGAAAACAGATTCATCAATGTCAAAGGAGACAAATCACCTTTCGACGGAGACTTAGTTTACTGGTCAAAGAGAAATAGCATACTCTACGATGGCGCAACAGCTAAAGCACTCAAAAAACAAGGTCATTCATGTGGAAGATGCGGACTGAAATTTCTGGATACAGAAAGAGTAGAACTACATCATATAGATGGTAATCACAACAATTGGACAGACACCAATTTAATGGCTATTCATAGTAGCTGTCATCACTACCTACACATGAGCAAAAGCAAAAAGCCAAGATTTTCGGAAGCTGGATGATGCGAAAGTATCACGTCCAGATTTCAAAGGGAGGTGCGAGGGATAATACCCTCCATCGACCCTACTGGAGTATGAGGTTCGATACAAGAGTTGTATCGGTAAAATTCCAAGCGTATATAGATGTCTTAGTATTTTCATAATACGAGTAGTACCGAAGGACGTTCGGGGAAAGAAATTGACTGTGTGCGATTCGTTGAAGCTGCGAAGCTCTAGAGAATAGAGAAGTAGAGGCTTCCAGGCGATGACAGGGAGAAAACTGTAAGTAGCCTGAACTGATAGATGGATGAGGGTTAAAGTCCCTCCATCTAAGAGATAGATGACTCCTTATCTGGCACTGGCGAGTAAGCTCGAAATCTTACAGACCAAAGCGTGCATCAGGGCGGAATTAGAGGCAAAGCAGATAGCCACACTACCGCTAAACGGGAGATGTCATGGGTAAACAGGTTCTAGAAAAGTGTCTTAATTTCAAGTCATAATCTGAACAAATAATATGAACTTTGTTACCGCCTATCCTCGCAGCATTCAACAGTTGATAGCTGCATCTCTGAGGAGGTAACAGGCAAAGTGAACCACCCTAAAACATCAGCCAATCTAACTATCGGAACGAAGAAAAACGTAGCACCAGATTCTAGGGGTCAAAACCCAGATAGGATGGACGAGCATCGGAAACTCTGGCTACGGGTAGGACAGACCGTAATTGGTCTGAGGATATCAGAAGAATGTTCAAACATGGAGGACAGTAGTTATGACGCATAGCGCAAGTTATAGCGATAACTGGGAATTTGCCGATTGGAAGGGATTTCAGAAGGTACTATTCCGCCTACAAAAGAGAATATTCAAAGCAATTAGAGAAGGAGACAAAGCTAAGGCTAAAAGTCTACAAAAGCTTGTTCTTTCCTCTTATGCAGCAAGAATGCTAGCAATTAGGCAAGTAACCCAGTTAAACACTGGAAAGAAAACGGCGGGAATTGATGGCAAAAAGTCTTTAACGTTCAAGGAACGATTCCAACTAGAGAAAACTCTAAAGCAAAATACAAAGACTTGGAAACATCAAGGATTACGGGAAATACCTATCCCTAAAAAGGACGGGAACAAACGAATCCTTAAAATTCCAACAATTGCCGATAGAGCATGGCAGTGTCTGCTGAAATACGCTCTAGAACCAGCACACGAAGCTACATTCCATGCTAACAGCTACGGTTTTAGACCAGGACGTTCCACGCATGACGCGCAAAAAATGCTCTTTCTAAAACTGAAAAGCAACAGCAACGGAATCAACAAGCGAATATTAGAAATTGATATCGCTAAGTGCTTCGACCGCATAAACCACAAGGCAATCTTAGACAGGGTTATTGCTCCTGATTATATCATAGGCGGTCTACGCCGATGTCTCAAGAGTGGAGTTGACCCGAAGTTCCCCGAACAAGGTACACCGCAAGGTGGAGTCTGTTCCCCATTATTAGCCAATATTGCGTTAAATGGGATAGAAAAGATAGGAGAATGGCTGGAAAGACCTAGCAGATCCCCTATCAGTAAATGTCTGAGATATGCGGACGACATGGTTTTCATATTAAAACCAGAAGATAGTGCAGAACAAATACTTGACAAAGTTGAAGAATTCCTTGCAGAAAGAGGAATGGAAGTTAGCCAGAAGAAGACCAAAGTGACGGCTTCGACAGATGGATTTGACTTTCTCGGATGGCACTTTTACGTCCAAAAGAAGAATGGAAAATTCAGAAGTATCCCATCAGAAGATAACTTCAAAGCTTTCCGTCAAAAAGTCAAACACATCGTCAATAACTCTAACTATGGTGCGGAAACAAAAGTGTCCAAACTAGCACCCGTGGTACGGGGATGGCGCAACTATCATAAATATTGCAAGATGGACGGCTCAAGGTTCAGCTTATGGTACATAAACCAAAAAGCGTTCAAGGTATTCTTGAAACAAAAGACCGTAAGTTGCTATAAAGCAGAAAAGATGATAAGAAATGCCTTCCCTAACGTTAGTTACTCAGAAAACAAATTCGTCAACGTCAAAGGAGAAAAGTCCCCTTTTGATGGCGACATAAACTATTGGGCGAAGAGAAACAGCAAATACTACGATGGGGCGACAGCTAAGACACTTAGAAAACAAAATCATTCATGCGGGCATTGCGGATTGAAATTTCTCAACGGAGAAAAAGTAGAGTTGCATCATATAGATGACAATCACAACAACTGGGATAACAGTAACTTACTTGCAATACATAGAAGTTGTCACCACTACGTTCACATGGGCAAAGGTCGGAAAGACCAAAGATATTCGGGAGCGCAGTGCGATGAAAGTCGCACGCTGCGATCTAATTGAGAGGTGCGAGGGATTATACCCTCCATCGACTCAACCCAAGTCGTACTGTCAGGGAGGCATGATAGCTGTCATGTTTTTAGATAAGTGACGCGGGGCAGTAAGGTTTTAATCGCGAGGTTAGAAGCCCGTATGCGTTTACGCTACGGGAGAAGTCACGCAATAGTTGTCTAACCCTTAAGAGCTTTTTGAAAATTTCTGCGATAAGACTTGTTAGTAATCAACAACACGGGCCATAAAGAAGCTAAAAGTAACTTATTGACAACACCGCGATCGAAATTAGTGCGGTTAAAACCTTTCCAAAATTTCCAGACTCCACCGAAATAGAATACTAACAAAATAATTGATATCAACTTAATCATAATCTTAATTTAACTTTAATCAATTCTGTTTTCTCTTCTAATTTTAGCTAACCTAAAAGATGTCAGGGGACAGAAGGCAGAGAATAAATATTTACTTATTTTACTTTGTAGTAAAAAATACTACTAATGCCAGTTCTGTATGATGAATTTGACTAAAATTAAACCCCTCTTCTGGCAATATCAGGTTCGCTCTTTACCATTCAATCATGACAGCTAACTGGTATCAGAAGAGAAATTTTATTTGAGATAATTATACAAACTTAATATAAGTAATCAATTTTTGTCGCCTCTTATACTCCAATTACGCCATTTAGCCTCAAATACTCGATCCTGAATGGAAAATCAATAATTTTTCAGACAATTTCCCAAAAAATATCTATCTCAGTGTAATTTCTAAAACCATAGTAGTAATTTAATAATTAAAACGGATGTTACTCACTCGAAGTATAACAGAACAAATATATTAATTATTTTGAGAAAAACCTTGAAAGCCCCTTGCTAATGGCTAGAAAACCGATTGTTGTATATTTGATACTCGCAATCAGCAACGCCAATCTTGAAAAAAACGCTCAATTCGGTATCCAACATTCCATACACACCAATAAAACAAGGAGAAAATTATGCGTGCAGTGCTGATGGCGGGAGGTTCAGGGACGAGGCTCAGACCCCTAACCTGCGATCTGCCAAAGCCGATGGTGCCAATACTTAATCGTCCCATTGCCGAACACATTATTAACCTATTAAAAAGAAATAATATCAAAGAAGTAATTGCCACTTTATATTATCTTCCTGATGTCATGCGTGACTATTTCCAAGATGGCAAAGATTTTGGTGTAGAAATAACTTATGCAGTAGAAGAAGAACAACCATTAGGCACAGCAGGTTGCGTCAAAAATATCGAACAGTGGCTCGATGATACTTTTTTAGTTATTAGTGGTGATGGTGTTACAGACTTTGACTTACAAGCAGCGATCGCCTATCATAAAGCCAAAAAATCAAAAGCTACTCTGATTCTAACTCGCGTACCCAATCCCGTAGAATTTGGGGTGGTTATTACCGATAAAGATGGACGCATCAATCGCTTTTTAGAAAAACCCTCTCTCAGCGAAATTTTTTCCGACACTGTCAATACAGGGACTTATATTCTCGAACCAGAGGTTTTAAAATATCTTCCTGAAAATGAAGAATCAGACTTCTCTAAAGACTTATTTCCTGCCTTACTAGCCACTGGAGAACCGATGTATGGTTACATTGCAGAAGGTTATTGGTGTGATGTCGGTCATTTAGAAGCTTATCGAGAAGCCCAGTACGATGCTTTATATGGAAAAGTAACCATCGATTATGCTTATAAAGAAAAATCTCCTGGGTTATGGATTGGCAACAATACCTACATCGATCCTAGTGCCAAAATAAAAACCCCCGCATTAATTGGTAGTAACTGTCGTATTGGTGCCAGAGTGAAAATCGAAGCAGGAACTATTATTGGGGATAATGTCACCATTGGCGCAGATGCAGATCTCAAACGTCCTATTCTTTGGAATGGCGTAACTATCGGTGATGAAGCTCATTTAAGAGCCTGTACCATTGCCAGAGGAACTAGGGTAGATCGTCGCGCTCAAGCTTTAGAAGGAGCGGTAGTTGGTGCTTTGTGTATGGTAGGAGAAGAAGCGCAAATTGCCCCTAATGTAAGGGTTTGGCCCAGTAAAAGAATCGAATCAGGAGCGATTTTAAATATTAATTTAATTTGGGGAAATACCGCCCAGCGTAATCTTTTTGGACAGCGAGGGGTATCTGGTTTAGCCAACATTGATATTACCCCAGAATTTGCGGTGAAATTAGGGGCTGCTTATGGCTCAACACTTAAATTAGGCTCAACCGTTCTAGCTTCTAGAGATCAACGTAGTGTCTCACGGATGGTAAGTCGTTCAATTATTTCTGGCTTGATGTCGGCGGGGGTTAATGTCCAAAATTTAGAAGCTACTGCCATTCCGATTTCTCGCACCATTACTGGTCATATTAAAGCTGTGGGAGGAATTCATGTTCGTTTAGAGCCAAATCATCCAGACCATATTTTAATTGAATTTTTCGATCGAGAAGGCATTAATATCTCTAAATCAAAAGAAAAAAAAATTGAAGGCACTTATTTTAAAGAAGATTTACGCAGAGTTTCGATTCCCGAAATTGGTATTGTAGCTTATCCTACTGGCACGATTGAAGCTTACAGCCATACTTTTGAAAAGCATCTTAATATTGAGGCAGTACGCAATAATGCCTCTAAAGTAGTTATTGATTACGTTTACGCGGTTTCTGGGGCAATTTTACCCCTCTTACTTGCTAAATTTGGCTGTGATGCAGTGGTTCTCAATGCTAGCTTAAAACAAAATGCGCTGACTGCTCCTGAAAAAGCTCTGCTAGTCAATCAACTAGGTAAAGTAGTCGAAGCCCTCAAAGCTAATCTAGGAGTACAAGTATCGGCTAATGGAGAGCAGTTTATTCTCGTAGACGAATCTGGTTTTCCCATTCAGGGAGAAACCCTAACTGCATTGATGGTACATACCATTCTGACAGCTAATCCTAGAAGTACCGTTGTTGTTCCAGTTCATGCTTCAAGTGCTGTAGAGCAAATTGCTCGTCGTCATGACGGTAAAGTAATTCGGACAAAAGTTAACCCTACTGCTTTAATGGAAGCATCTCAAGATAATCCTAATGTGGTATTAGGAGGTAGTGGAGAAATGGGGTTTATTTTCCCCCGACTTCATCCAGGTTTTGATGCTATGTTTGGGATTGCTAAACTATTGGAAATGTTAACTATTCAAGAGCGATCGCTAGTGCAAATTCGTAGTGAACTACCCACCGTTTGCCACAATTCCTATACTGTACGTTGCCCTTGGAAAGTTAAAGGTTCACTGATGCGCTATCTGGTAGAAACCCATGCTACGAAAAATCTTAAATTAATCGATGGAGTTAAAATTATTAGTCCGCGTAACGATAATTGGATTTTAATCTTACCTGATGCTGGCGAACCTTTAGTTCACATTTATGCTAATAGTGAAGACCGCACTTGGGTAGAAGAAAATCTCAATCAATATCGTCAGCGAGTCCAAAGTTTTGTCGATCTCGAACAAGGTTTGATCAGAGATAGCTTATAAAGGTAAGGAACAAAGAAAGAGGAATGAGGAACAAGGAACAATACAGGTTAAAGGAAGAGAAAAATATAATAGTCAGTTGGATATTAATTAATAGTAGTGGAAAATTCCTTGTTCCTGCTTCCTTTATCTTCTATCCTTAATTATTGTGGTACTATTGAACTAAGCACAGGAGTCCTAAAAATAATGAACACTTGCATTTTAATGGCAGAAGTCATTACCAACCCTGAACTGAGAAAAACCCCCGATGATGTAGATGTGGCTAACATGATGGTGGAATTTCCAGGTTTACGAGATGAAGACCCCGCCACTAGAATTAGAGTTGTGGGTTGGCGCAATTTGGGGGTAGAAATGAGCCAAAATTATTCTGTTGGCGATCGCCTTGTCATTGAAGGTCGTTTATCAATGAATTTGATTGAAATGAACGGCTATAAAGAAAAACGAGCCGAGTTAGTAGCATCCCACATTTATGCTATGGGTCAAAGCAGCGATCGAGGTTTGTCTCAACCTACTGCAATGCCCTCTAATGTTGTAGACTTTCAAGCATCAACACCATCAGCAGAGTTACCAGAGCCTATATCCCTTCAAGCTCCTACTTCTGCTCCCGAATTAAGTTCCACCCCCGAATATTCTTCTGCTCCTGCAACAGCGACAAACACTACAGAAGATTATGATGAAGGTACTCTAGACGAAATCCCTTTCTAAATAGTTAACCCGCTTACTGTGTAAATACAAGAAAAAAACATCGAGAACAAAGATACGGTGTTTTTATTGGAAAATTGTTACTGCGGGAGCTACATTAACCTAGAGAAAATCACCAGCGACTTAAATCTAGCAGCACGTTTTCTTTTTTGTGAGCGTGCTGTATGATAATAAATGCTGTTCGGATGCCCCATTTAAAGTTTGTGGAAAGGCAGGAGACATGATAAATTTAAATTGATTTTAAACTTTGAATTAAAAGTGGGTTTTCGCTCGGCGGATTTGGTATGAATACTCAATTTGAGATTGGTAATTGGTGATTTTGGATCGGATAAATCTTCTATTGAGGTAATAAGAAAAATAACGAATTGAAAATTAACTCAGACTAGGCATAGCTTTGCCTCTCCCACTTTACGGAACTAGTACTAAATACCAGTTTTTTGGCTGATTTTTTCGAGAAATTCCCGATTATTTCCCTAGAACTTCCCGATTTTCTTGTTTAATACAAAAAAGTCAATCTTTTTTTGAAACAGCTAATAAATTAGGAAAGAAAATTATGGATAATATTGATGGAATACCAGGTAATGACTTTTTAATCAATTATTTCTGAGAATTCATTTGTCCACAAAATTATGAATATGATAGCAAGAAGAAAATTACTCAAGCTTGGTGTAGTTGCTCTAGGAACAGGAGTAGCCACTAAAGCAAGAGCATTAGAGACAAGCTCCGCCTCAGAAAAAGAAACAATTATTGCTTTTGAAACACTAAATGGAGATTCAACTCCCGATCGAGTTTTAGAAGCATTAATGGCAGGAAATAAGAGATTTGTGACTAATAAATCGGAAGCTCGTAATCAAGAGTATTTACGCTTACAAGAAGTTGTCGAAGGACAAAAACCCCTAGTTTCTATTTTGGGTTGTGCTGATTCTAGAGTTCCCATTGAAATTATTTTCGATCGTGGTTTTGGCGATTTATTTGTTGTTCGAGACGCAGGGAATATAGCTACTCCAGAAGAAATTGGTAGCTTAGAATATGGCACTGCAATATTAGGTTCAAAAGTGCTGATGGTTCTCGGTCATGAAAAATGTGGTGCGGTTAAGGCTGCTCTTGAAGGAAAACCGCTTCCTGGTCAAATAGGTAGTATTGTCGCAGCAATTCAACCAGCTATAGATAGAAATGATAAAAATGACTCAGAAAAATTTTATACTAAGACAATTAAGCGTAATATAAGATTGCAAGTAGAAAAGCTTAATTCTTCCCCTTTACTTCATGACTTAGTTGAACAAGGGAAACTAAAAATTGTAGGAGCTTACTATAATTTAACAAATGGAGAAGTTTCTCTTGTAGATTAATTTATTTGCCAATAATTGGCGTGGCTGAATCGCAGAGTAAAAAACATAGTGCGGTTTGTAGTTGAAGCCATTAAATATTGCTTGGCTTTTTTAATACTTCAAGAAGGCAAAATTATCTGGCTTAACTTGAAGCTAGAGATCGAAAGTTTACCACGCCCTTCGGGCTGAAGTCAGGAGGATAGAGTCAGGAGTCAGGAGTTAGATCAAGCCCGAAGTTGGAGTATGCGCCTCGCCATTTTTAGGCGAAGAGAAACAAAATATATTCAAGTATTGAATCCTCGCTCCTTCGCCTCAGAGGTAAAACGACTGACATCACGACTTCAGATTTCTGACTTCGTGAATGTATTGATTTTCGGGTTTCGA
>NZ_LR214012.1 GCF_900659865.1 Hyella patelloides LEGE 07179 | reverse complement strand
TTTTATTTCCCTAATCATTTTTGATTTAAGCGAACCGTGAGCCTTGAGTGCCAATAGCAATAGTCTCTTGACCAGATGGCGCAGATAAAATTCTAGAATTGCCAATCTCCTTGACTACACCAAAGTCAATCAACACCAATCGACTGTCTTTTTGTCTTTTAATCAAGTTACTAGGCTTAATATCACGATGAATAACTCTGTGGCTATGAACAAATTTCAATATTTGCAATACATCTTGTAACATTAAAATTACTTGCTCTTCAGACCAACGATGTTTTGATGCTAATTTCTGACTGAGAGTATGACCTTCAATGAACTCTTGGATAATGTAAAATTTTTTATTTTCTTCAAAGTGAGCTAAAAGGCGAGGAATTTGTTCGTGTTTTCCTAGCTTTTCTAAAATTTCTGCTTCTTTTTTAAATAAACGTCTCGCAGTAGCCATAAAATCAGAGTCTTTCCTGGTTGGCTTGAGGAATTTGACAATACATTTAGGATGACCAGGGCGGTGATGATCTTCTGCTATGTATGTTTTAGCAAAACCGCCTTCTCCCAAAGCTTGAATAACTCGATAGCGTCCACCCAAAAACTGATTTAACATTGCCTAATTTCCTATACCATTAATCAACTCCTCGATCTGCTATCCTAGTACTATTCATGAAATTATAGAAAGTTAAAATAAATTAGTATCCCAACTCAGAATAATATTTGTCGGACTGAGGTTATAAAAGAGGCAAAATGTCGTTTCCAAGTTACACTTTTCTCTTCTAGCTACCAATGCAATGAAGAAAAGTTAATTAATCACTGTGAAATTTTACTACTAATTAAATTAATTACTGATTATTCTTTTTCAAGAATTTTGACGTTTTTTTTCTAAATATTGTTGATGATCTTCCGTTGCTAAATAATAATCACTGTTAGGCTTAATTTCCGTCACAATATCCTTTTCGTACCTATCAGAAAGTTGCAAACTCTTTTTAGAATTAAAAGCAATTATTTTTTGTTGAGGAGTGTGATAAAAAATTACCGATCTATACTGTTCCCCTCGGTCTGCTCCTTGACGATTCAGACTGGTAGGATCGTGTATTTCCCAAAATTTGGTCAAAAGCTCTTGATAGATTATTTGTGTGGGATCGTATTCAATCTGATGATATTTGTGTGGGATCGTATTCAATCTGAGCTACTTCTGCATGACCAGTAATTCTTGCTACCACATCCAGATAGGAGGGATTGGGAAAATGTCCTCCCATATAGCCTACAGAGGTCTCAAGAACACCAGATAACGTACGGAATTCATCTTCCGTATTCCAAAAACATCCCGCACCAAAAGTAGCCTTTTCCCTCATTTCCCTCTCATACCTGAAACAGCAAAGAGTAATAACTAACCAATCTTTTTTTTACCTATTACCGATTGTAAGTAACTGGGTGAAATTAAATATAAAACAATCAAGGTCTTTATTTCTCCTCCTGCTTCCTAGGTTCCTCCTCTGCTTCCCTTCATCTTTAACTTAATTACACCTACCTAATTACTTCCTCATCCTTTATCCTTGTTCCTCCTTCCTCAATTACTCATCTGGCTCAATGGTGCTAGTTAAGCCATGATTACAAAGAGTTTCACAATAAAATTCAGCGTGTTCTAAAGCGCAAGTAATTACTAAGCCAACACCACTGTTATGAGTTTCCATCATAATATTTACTGCTTGGGGTTGAGTCATTCCGCTTACGGTTTTCATCAAGGTCTCGACCACATACTCCATAGAGTTAAAATCATCGTTGTGTAACAAAACTTTATAACGTGGTGCAGGTTTGCGAATTGTAGAGGTTGAGCTTTTTTTTGCAATGGAAGTTCCCAAAGTCACGATCTTGTCTATCCTCCGTCGTATTTTTTATGGTTATGTTTGTGCTTAACCCAATATTTTTGACTTGCTGGAAGTTCATTTTGATTTGATTAATGTTCCCCCAGATGCCAGAAAGGTGAAGTCTTATGTAAACTGTACTGTAAAAAAGTTAACTTTACTTAATGATTTTTGCAATCTAATACAATGCAAGTAACATCTTTAGAAACATCACCTTCAATCCCTGGTAATTATTGGCAATGGCGCGGACACCAAATTTATTATGTCAAAGCAGGAGAACAAAGTGGTAATAAGCCTCCTTTGCTTTTAGTGCATGGCTTTGGTGCTTCTACCGATCATTGGCGCAAAAATATTGCTCAATTGCAGAAAGAATTTCAAGTTTGGGCGATCGATCTCTTAGGTTTTGGTCGCTCTGAGAAACCAGCTTTGGAATATAGTGGCAGTTTATGGTGCGAGCAACTCCATGATTTTATTACGGAAATGATTGGTCAACCAACGGTATTGGCGGGTAATTCTTTAGGGGGCTATGCTTCTCTGTGTGTAGCAGGACAAAGACCTCAATCTGTAGCTGGTTTAATTTTAGTTAATAGTGCAGGTCCTTTTAGTGGTAGTAACCCCGTTAAAAAGAATTCACTTCAGCAAACTATCGGTAAGCTAACTCGAGCGCTTTTACTTCAGCCTTTACCTAGCTTTTTATTGTTTCAGTATGTGCGCCGTAAGAGTATGATTCGGAAAACCCTCAAACAGGTTTATTTAGATCATAGTGCTATCAGCGATCGCCTTGTCGATGAAATCTATCGTCCATCCTGTGACAAAGGCGCATCTCAAGTATTTGCTGCTGTCTTTAAAACTCCCCCAGGAGCAAAGGTCGATGAATTATTACAACAAATGACCTGTCCTTTACTTTTAATTTGGGGAGAAGGCGATCCTTGGATGAATTCTAGAGAGAAAGGAGCGCAATTTCGTCAATATTATCCTAATTTAACAGAACACTTTGTTAATGCAGGTCATTGTCCCCATGACGAAGTACCAGAACAAGTTAATGAGTTAATTAGTACTTGGGTTTTAAGTTTTTAAAGATTAAATTTAGTTGGTGTTGCCTCATGGTGGTCTGATTTTGAGAAAAAGCGATCTCGCCCAAGGCGAAGCGCGATGCGGACAGCTTAGGAGTGGTTACTCACTGAATTACCCAAAATAAGGTTTGCGGGGTGACAAGCTAGTGGTCAGTCTGACAAAGGTTAAGTCATGGGGCTGAGATGTTACGAACAAATCATTTTCTAAACTTGAAAAAATCAACCAATAAAGTAGATTGAAAGAATTTGATTAATTTTATCCCACTTAAGAACTATCTCGATCGTTCCCATATCTTAAAGCCTAAGCCCCATAAACAGCCTACAACTAAACACTTGTCTCACCCTGTGAATCATTTGATGTGAGAATAAAAATTTACGATTTATTGACAATCGAGAAAACTATGGCTATAACTGTTTCGACTACAAAGATCGCTCAATATCCAGAAAAAACTGTTAAAAGAGCAGCCAGAGCTTTTTCCTGTTCTCCTTTTAAGCTTAAGCTATTTGTAGCAATGCAAAACCAAAGTATTCCTTTACCAACCATTGCTAACAATCGAGGAATAGAGAATAATTATACGCCAAAAGCGATCGCTGAAAGTAAGGCAGAATCCCATCTTGTCTGGTTGATTAATGTCGGTTTATTAAGAAGAGAAGTCGATGGACAAGGAATAACTGATAGTTTTCGTCTAACTCCTCTAGGAAGACAAATCATTGCCCAATGGGAGGCTCAAGGAGAAATGCCACAACCTTCTCTAAGCGATCGCATTTTAAATTGGTTGAGTCGTTGGCTTCGTTATTAAATCGTTGTAATTACTGAAAAACTGACAAATTACAAATGATCGATCATAAAAGCTTTAAGAAATCTCTTGGTAATTGTTATAAAGGTGAATATATCTCATCAGTATAAGGATTAATTCATGAAAGCAATTATGGTGGTGGGAACTACCTCCCACGCGGGAAAATCCTTCCTGACTGCTGGTTTGTGCCGATTATTAGCAAGACAAGGGTGGCGTGTTACTCCCTTTAAAGGGCAAAATATGGCTCTCAATGCCTATGTTACTCCTACAGGAGGAGAAATTGGCTATGCACAGGCAGTACAAGCTTGGGCTGCGGGAGTAATTCCCAGGGTGGAAATGAACCCCATTTTGCTAAAACCCCAAGGAAACATGACATCCCAAGTAATTATTAAGGGAAAAGCCGTTGGTGCTGTAGCAGCAGCCGATTACTACGAAAAATATTTTGACTTGGGTTGGGAAATGGTTCAAGAATCTCTTTATCGTTTGTCTTTAGAGTTTGATTTAGTAGTTTGTGAAGGCGCAGGAAGTCCTGCCGAAATCAATCTCAAGCATCGCGATCTGACTAATATGCGGGTAGCTAAACACCTCAATGCGACAACTATTTTGGTGGTAGATATCGAAAGAGGAGGTTCTTTTGCTCATGTGGTAGGAACTTTAGAGCTTTTAGAACCGAGCGAGCGAGCGCTAATTAAAGGGATCGTGATTAATAAATTTCGCGGAGACAAAGCACTGCTCACATCTGGTATCGAGTGGCTTGAAGAATACACCAAAATTCCCGTATTAGGGGTAATTCCCTGGTGTGACCGAATGTTACCAGCAGAAGATTCTTTGGATTTGTTAGACCGCAAAACCAATCAAGAAAATAGAGATTTAAACCTCAGCATTATTCACCTTCCGAGAATATCTAACTTTACAGATTTCGATCCTTTGGAAGCAGAAGCTAGTGTATCGATTAACTATGTTGGAATTAAAGATTCTCTGGGACATCCAGACGCAGTGATTATTCCTGGCTCAAAAACTACGATCAGAGATTTATTAGCTCTCAAAGAAACGGGTTTAGCACAGCAACTTCAAGACTATGCTTATGCAGGAGGAACAATTTTAGGGATTTGTGGTGGTTTTCAAATTCTTGGTCAAAGAATTATCGATCCTGAAGGATTAGAAGGAGAGCCAGGAGAATATTCTGGGTTGGGGTTATTACCGATTACAACTATTTTTTCGGGTAATAAAATCGCTCGTCAACGACAGGTATTTTCTAATTATCCTCAAGTGGGTTTGCCTGTAGACGGTTATGAAATCCATCAAGGGCGTAGTCGTATTAATCAAAAAACAAGAGAAGATCGAGAAGACTATCATCAAATATTTGACGATCCTGGTTTGGGACTTGTCAATCATAGTCAATCGGTTTGGGGTTGTTATCTCCACGGTATTTTTGATAATGGTCCTTGGCGACGTTCTTGGTTAAACCATTTACGCAAACAAAGAGGAATGTCTTCTTTAGCTACTGGTATCCCTAACTATCGCGAGCAAAGAGAAGCTGGATTAAATTCTTTAGCCAATGTTGTGGAAAAAAATTTGAATTTAAAAACAATTTTTTCTAATCAATACTATTAAATTAAGCTAGGCTAGTTAGTTAGAAGTTTAAAACTATTACTTCTGTTTTCATGTTTAGAGAAAAAAACTAAAAGCTAGTTATCATAAAAGACTTAGTTTTGAATTGATGAGTTAAAAACAGTGAGTATTAAAGTTCGTTTTTTACCAGATAATATCACTATTGAAGCAGAGCCAGGAGAACCTATGTTAGAAGTGGCAGCCAGAGCAGGAGTTCTGATTCCTACTGGCTGTTTAATGGGTTCTTGTCATGCTTGTGAGGTGGAGCTAGATGATGAAACCTCGATTTGTGCTTGTATTAGTTCGATTCCTGGCGATCGCAAAGAGATCGCTATTAATCTCTATGATGACCCAGAGTGGTGAAGGATGAAGGATGAAGGATGAGGGATGAGGAAATTTAAAAACTTATTTTGAGTGCATTTACAGGAACTTCGTCCCAAGAGTTAACTACTCGCAAATTGGCAACCCAGCCTTCTTGTTTTTGTTGGTCAGTTAATTTGTTTTGCCAAGTTTGATGGCAATCTTTAGCTGCTGCTTCATTAGAACAAGCAATACAGGAATAGATAATTCCAGATGGATCGATCTGTTCGTTTACCCAGATAGTCATAATCGTTTATAGCATTACTCTTAGACTGTATTCATTTTGACACTTTTACGGAAAATATTGAACTTCTGTGATTTCAAAACGTTAATTTATTCGATAAGTGATATCCAAATCATTGGTAACACGAGATAAATGCCATTTACCGTAAGGATTAGATCGCGGATCGTTTATTTCGTATTGATTACACTCGCTCCATTGCATTTGATAGATGGGGCATTCAATATCGGGCTGAAAAGTTTGTCCGTCTTTAAGTATTACTGGCTCTGTTAGACGATGATAATTAAAGACATTCACCACATAAATTGCCAAGCCCATATCTTCGGTAATGTCTATTGAAACATCAGCCTTAGCAAAATTGCTCATGCCACAGGAATAGTAACAATCATCTCCTTCTACTAGAGTTACAAACAAGGAGTAAATATCAAATACATCTTCAGAATTATAATTAGCTAACCACTTGTCTCTCTCATGGACAATTCCTGCGGAGTCAACTTTAACCGCAATTCCCCCAATACTCAGAAAAACTTGAGTAAACTTAGCAATTTTCAAACAACTGCCATACCCTACATCATTAGAAATTAAATAAACAATCTGTTGATAATTATCTATTTGTTCCAACGTCGTATTAGAAATTCGATCTTGTCCTAAAAGTCTAAATAAACTGGCAAGATCGCTATCTTGACGATCTTTTGTCCATTGTTGGCGGTCTGCCAAAGGCAGCACTGCGCGAACAGCTTCGCTGGCGCATTCGCGATCGCAAATATCAATCAGACAATATTCATCTGTGGTTCTATCTTGAAAAATTCCTCCTGCAAACACATAATTCATACCGTGTCGTTTCAACAGAGAAAGTGCGATTGCTTCCCTGCTTTCTAAGGCAATTGGAATACAAACTACTATTTTATTTTTTAATAAATCTGGTTGATTTGGAGACATTCATCTTTTTTTGATGAAACATGAAATAGTTAAAATTTGCTGGATTTTAAAGTTAGAAAATATTGATTCATGCTTAAGCATAGCCGTACGTCAATGGGTTGGAGCATTCATTAATTGACTCTAAAGGGAACAGAGAACAGAAAATGTCTGAACCTCTACTGGTATTAATATATTGGGTCAAAATAGATAATTGTTTTAGGGGCGCATACCATTCGCCCCTACATAGTTGTACAATCTCTACTGCGAGCTATCTTTAAGCAAGTAAAAGCTTATAGCTTATGGTTTGTAGCTTACAGCCTTGTTGACCCGACAATCTCGTTAGAAATTAGCGTGATTAGAAATGGCATTACTCAGTTTATCTATTACTTCATCAACCGAAATCGCACCTAGTTCTCCAGATGCACGGGTACGGATACTAAGAGTGTTAGATTCTAATTCTTGATCCCCCACAACCGCCATCACAGGTATTTTTTGTTTCTCAGCATTACGAATCATTTTACCCAGTCTTTCTCGGCTATTATCGGCTTCTGCGCGGATACCTAGAGCCTGCATCTTGGTTGCGACTTGATTTACAAACTCACTATGAGCATCACTAACAGGTAACAGACGCATTTGAATTGGTGCTAACCATAGCGGAAAGTCTCCTGCATACTCTTCAATCAAAATCCCAATTAATCTTTCTAAAGAGCCAAAAGGAGCGCGGTGAATCATAATTGGACGTTGACGAGAACCATCTTCGGCGATGTATTCTAAATCAAAGCGATTGGGTAAATTATAGTCTACTTGTACTGTACCAAGTTGCCATTCTCTCTGTAGTACATCCTCAAAAATAAAGTCTAGTTTAGGGCCATAGAAAGCAGCTTCTCCTTCAGCTTCAAAATAATCCATATCCAGAGCTTGTACTGCACGACGAATTGCCCCCTGTGCAGTTTCCCAAAGATCATCTGAGCCGATATATTTATCAGAGTTAGGATCGCGGAAGCTCAAACGTGCTTTAAATTTTTTCAGTTGTAAACTCTTAAAGACAGTGAGAATTAAATCAACTACCTTGAGAAATTCTTCGTCTAACTGTTCGGGAGTTACAAAGAGGTGAGAATCATCAACAGTAAATCCTCTAACCCTAGTTAAGCCTCCCAACTCTCCTGATTGTTCGTAACGGTAAACTGTACCAAATTCGGCTAACCTAATGGGTAACTCTCTGTAAGAGCGTAGCTGACTTTTATAAATCTGGATATGGAAAGGACAGTTCATAGGTTTAAGCACAAAACCCTGTTCCGCTTTAGCAGCTTCTTCGTCCTCTGCCATCATAGGGAACATATCTTCTTTATAGTTTTGCCAATGACCAGAAGTTTTAAATAAATCAATTCTGGCTAAATGAGGAGTCACAACAGATTGATAACCCCGCTTGACTTGTTCTTGCTTGAGAAAATCTTCTAATTGCGATCGCAAAATAGTTCCTTTAGGTGTCCATAATGGTAAACCAGGACCTACAGGATCGGCAAAAATAAACAATCCTAGCTCTTTACCTAACTTACGGTGATCTCGTTTGAGAGCTTCTTCTTGACGACGCTTATATTCTGCCAGTTGTTCGGGAGTTTCCCAAGCTGTACCATAAATGCGCTGTAGCTGTTGCTTGGTTTCGTCACCACGCCAATAAGCACCCGCAACACTCTCTAAATCGAATGCTTTGGGATGAAGACTTCCAGTGGTTTCTAAATGAGGACCAGCACACAAATCCCACCATTGCTCACCCAGATGATAGAGCGTAATTGGTTTCTCGATGCTATCTAAAATTTCTAACTTATAAGGCTCACCCAACTTTTCAATACGCTGTTTTGCCTCTTCTCGGCTAACTTCTTCGCGAATCACTGGTAACTTGCGATTCACAATTTTAATCATCTCTTTTTTAATTTTTTTTAAATCCTTGTCTGTAAAAGGTTCAGGATTGTCAAAATCATAATAGAAACCATTTTCCGTCCAAGGACCAATTGTCACCTGTGCTTGAGGAAACAGTTTTTGTACTGCCATAGCCATCACATGAGATGCAGTGTGACGGATTTTTTTTAAAGATTCGGATTCGCTAGTGCGAGGCAGTTTCATTACGTCTGGTTTTTCTCGATCTGCGATGGACATCACTGTTTAAATTTACAGGTTAACAAGGAATTTGATTTTATCTGATCTTACTCAAGTTATGCTCTTTTTTTCTAGTTAATGAGTCAAAATTAAAATGATCCTAAATTTAGTTAAGTAATGTAAAAAACGCTAATATATTTAATGTGATAACAAATTATTTTACAATAGATGTCTCCTAAACAGCCCACAGAAAAAGAATTGTTGAAACAGGTATTAGAACCTTTGTTAGACGATTTTCAGTATTGGTTTGAGCGATCGCTAAACCTATTAGAATCAGAGAAACTACCATTTTTTTCTGAAGAAGAGCAAGCAGAATTTGCCGAAAAAGTCAAAGCAGCACAGCAAGAGGTTAACACTGCGAAGATGCTATTTCGAGCTACAGAAGGAGAAGTGGGAATCGAATCTAAAATGCTCCTTCCCTGGCATAACTTAGTTGCTCAATGCTGGGATGTGGCTAGAATGTGGCGACAGTTTCAAGAAAAAGCCTAAACTTCTTCTTTTTAAAAGAAACATTCTCAAGATTAAGTTCATAACTTTGTCAAAACACAAACAATAAATATTAGAATTAAGGATTTAAGAGGAAACCTGGTAATGTTACATCTACTTTACATTCTTGCATTTACGGTAATAGCTTCACTAGCTATTTCTAACCTAGTTCGTAGTCTGATTACTGTCAGCACTGAAAGCTCTAGGGTTTATCCCAATCATAGACCATCTCAAGCACCAAGTAATCCCACTAAACGCTCTTATCGCAGTACAATTCATCCTGAATTATTAGATGAACAAGGACAGGTAATTAACGAGCCTTTATTAGTGATGCGCTCTGTCTCTGTAGAAGATGCACGTCAGAAACTAGATGCGCTTTATGATTCTTCTCCTAATAAAAAGAATGATTCTCCAGAGTGATTTTTTTTAATCTCTGAGGTTGTGGATACTGATATTTTGTAGCGGTTTGTGGGAACTATAGAAGTAAAGATTTTAGACAGTTATATTTTAGTTCTTTAGTTTCATGCCTAGAAAACCCGACGAATACGCAGTACATATCCTATTATCTGGGGGTCACAGAGAGGAAGTTCGTTTTTCCACTGTGCAAAACTTTCAGAAATGGTACAGTAACGAATTAGTACCAAAGTCAGACTCCCAAGACTTTATTAGTGTTCCGATCAAAAATATTCAAGGGGAATATATGGTAGTGCGTCCGTCTCAAGTAGAAGCGATTCGTGTTGAACCTGTGTTCCTCAGCAGTGTGGAAAGATTTTAATTTT
Organism: Hyella patelloides LEGE 07179; assembly: GCF_900659865.1. Taxonomy (GTDB): domain Bacteria; phylum Cyanobacteriota; class Cyanobacteriia; order Cyanobacteriales; family Xenococcaceae; genus Hyella; species Hyella patelloides. The sequence continues at coordinate 577 of NZ_LR214012.1, read as the reverse complement.
GTTAGTTATGAGTTTGTTGGTTGCTAGTTGTTGATTGTTAGTTATTGACGCTCCCTAACCTACTTCGTTGAGGTTAAGGATTCTTGATTCACAGGAACGCGCTCCGTAGTAGATTTTTCACATCTACTACCTAGACTGACAGTTCCTCCACAAGCAGTAGCCCTGCGCCCCAAGGCTAATAATCGTAGTGCTTCATCTCTAATATTTTTGGCTGCATTGAGATCGCGATCTATATGTTTTGTCCCGCATTTGGGGCAATCCCAATAGCGAACATCGAGAGGAAGGCTGCCTATTTGATATAGGCAAGAATTGTGTATTTTACTACTAGGGAAAAATCTATCGATCATCATGTAGACTTTTCCGTACCATTCGGCTTTGTACTTCAACATAGTGTTGAGCATTCCCCAACCGACATTACTAATTGCTAATGCTAGCTGGGGATTTCTCACCAAGTAAAGTCAGTGAAAGGGTCGCCCCTTCCACTGCTCTCCAAAACGTAGCGTGATAGTTTCCTATCACTACGCTCCTCAGTAATACGGCTGCTGTCATCAGTACGCCTTTAAATCATTGTTGTAAT
>NZ_LR214011.1 GCF_900659865.1 Hyella patelloides LEGE 07179 | reverse complement strand
TACCTGACACCTTGTATTACTTGGAAGTAAGCCATAGTTCTTTTTCTTGGTTATTAAGTCTTTTGTACTACTTAACTGGTAGGTATTACTCTTGAAGCTTTAAATGATTACTTTCGCCAACAGTATCAGCGAGAGTGACATGAGGGGCAATCTTTAACATTTTGAAATAATTTTGCAGGTTTTAGTGTTTGAGACAGTAAAGAGCTTGCTGAATGAATGATTGCTACAATATATACCCTGTATGCTTTTCAGTCGTTTATTAGCTTTGACAAAAATTCCTAATTTTGCAGGAAGTAGTCAAAGGCTGCAAAAATCAACAAATGATAGCGAACGCGAATAGATGGTGAAACCCTTACTCTGTAAGGGTTTCACCCTAGGTCGCCCCTCCTAGCAGCTTCGCTAGTTTTAGCCCATATTGTCGAGATTTTCTTGAATCTGGTGGGTGTATAGATATTGGATGGGGACATTTAAAAGATATTAAACAAATAGAACACATTCCAATTAGTCGTCAGAAATTTCGGGAAATTGCTAGAAATGAGGGAAATAATTGGGGTTATGGTCAAATAGAAAAATTTTTTGAATTAGAAAAACAATATCCAAAGTTAAATTTAAAATTACTGGGTACTCATGAGAAGTTTTTAGTATGTGATCGCTCTTTAGCAATGATTGGTAGCCATAACTTTCTCACCTCTGATTGTCACAGTTCAGAACGAGAATTAGGCTTAATAACTAAAGATAAAAACATTATTGAAGATTGTATTAGAAGATTTGAAGATGCACCTAGTTTAGATAATAGAGATAGCTTAAACCACAAAAAACATACTCGAAAAGTTTCCGTTAAAAGAAGCGAGCGCATTATTATAAAAACCCAGTCATCACAAAAGTAACTGGGTTAAATATTAATCTCGAAGATTTTTTGTTAATTGTCAGCTAAAAATCCAAAGCGTCGTTTGATCTACTAAATGGCACAAAACCTTATGAATTGGTGCATCATTGTCTTAGATAAGTTTGGCTGATGTTGAAAGTTAGTGCTGTACTAATTAGCTAGCCTTATCCTAATGTGGACTTCTTTTGCGTATTTTAAAATGTCAGTATGATGGTTGCAGTTGTGGAGTCGGAAGTTATGGAAACAATTAATGTACGTTCTCGCAGTGATGCCAATGGTATTTTGCATCTTGATGTTCCCGTGAATCTTAAAGATGCCGAATTTACTATTACTATTAAAGCTGTCGAACCTGCTCCAATCGGTAAAGGTTATCCCCCAGGATTTTTTGACCAAACTTATGGCAGTTGTCAAGACGACCCCATCGAAGTAGACTCTGAGGGTATTTATGAAGATTTAGATGAACTGTTGTAATGTATCTTCTTGATACCAATGTTTGTATCCGCTATCTTAACGGACGTTCTCCTGCTGTCAAGAAAAAGCTAGAAGCGACAAACGCCAATGATATCTATGTCTGTGCTGTTGTCAAAGCAGAACTGTTTTATGGAGCGATGCGAAGTAATAACCCTCAGCGTACTCTCGCCAATCAACAACGATTTTTAAACCTCTTTACTTCTTTGCCTTTTGATGATGATGCAGCTTCGGTTTATGGTGATATTCGCGCTTATTTAGCCCAACAGGGTACGCCTATAGGCTCGAATGATTTACAAATTGCTGCGATCGCTTTAAATCATAAATTAATCTTAGTAACCCACAATACCAGAGAATTTAGCCGTGTTCCTGGGTTAAGTTGGGAAGATTGGGAATAAAACTCTAGTTACTGCCTACATCTGCCTTTATATTTCAAAATATCGCGGATTCGCGCCTTAGCTTCTTGCTTGGCTTGACTGTATTCTGGCGATCGCCGTTCCTCTTCAAAGGCTTTCCACTCTGGATGACGCTCTTGTAGCTCTAAATAATACTTTTTACAATATAAAATTTGCTTATCGCTCGATTGCGGATGCGCTGCGGATTTAGGGGTATAAGCCATGCTAATCGATTGAGTAGATTTGTTGTTGTTTATTTTGTAGATTTGTTGTTGTTTATTTTGTAGATTTCTTGCTTTTTTGGTTCTTTTTTTTGGTTTGGTTCGGATAAAAGTTCTAGTTTTTCCAACCGATCTAAAAATACTGCAATTCCTGCTTCATCTTCCCATTGCTCTTGTTTAGCTCGTTCGATTGGTTGAACGTAAACAATTTTTCTCAATGGCGGTTCGTCTCGTAAATCGCTGCTGTGATAGGTAGAAATTAGTTTAACAAGTTCGTTTGGTTCTAAAGTTCTCACTTGAGAATTTTGAGAGTTTTTGAATCCGATTAAACCGCTAACAGTTTGCCCTGAATATAAAAAATAATTTCCGACCATCGCATCCAGGCTATTCAAACCTTCATATAAGGGGAGGTGTGTACATCCCTTGATTTCACTGTGTTTTGGCGTTTCTGTTTTGGCGGTTTGACTATTGAGGTGTGTACATCCCTTGATTTCACTGTGTTTTGGCTCTTTTACTGGAGTGGTTTCTGGGTGAAGAGGGTCGGGAGTTGGCTCTGGGATTTTTTCTTCAATGTCACTGGTTTCTACAGAAATATCTGATTCAATTTCTGGTTTTTCTTCAATTTCAATTTCTGGTTCTGTGACCATAGATGTTGATGAAACTGTCCCTAAAACAATTCCCTTTTCTTTGGGATGCCATAAATGATTGTATTTTTTCAAGGTTGCGATACCGACCGATACTCCATGCAGCTTCTGTATTTCTTCTCTTAAGGCTTTTCTAAAGGCTACTATTCCTGTAACTATTAAGTTGATGCCCTTGGATAGCAAGCTGTTTACCCCGTCTATAATTCGATTTTGTGCTTTTTCTGCTACTTGTTGGTTGTGGTTAGGGTTGGAGTTGGTGAAGTTACAAAAGTTACTTCGATATGTTCCTGCACGCTTGCGGGGTGTTCCTGGTTTCCAGTAGTATCTTTCGGCACTTTTACCGTAATCTCTGGCTCGACGCTTAATGTCGTCGTGGTGGTTGCAATATTCTTGATAACCATCACAAGCGATCGCTGTTTGGGCTATGTAGTTGGCGAGTTCTTCTCCTTCATGTTCTGTAAAAATCATGCCGTAGGCTGCTATTTTACCGAGGAGAAAGTTGCTTTGACCTTTACCCGTCCATCCTTCAGCGATGATAATTTCTAAGTCCCGTTTGAATTTAGCGAGTTGGGTTTTGTTTCTAGTACCAAAACGACGGAAGTTAATGATTTCTCTGGCTACGTTACAGGCAATTTCCAGAGCTTTCATATCTTGTCTGGCTGCTGCCCACTCCATTTGGTCGCAGAATAGCTCCGTAGAGTCTCCAATGGGGTTCAAGTCATTATCTAGGATTACTGAGCCTGTATAGGGCTGCAAGGGCAGTCTGTGAGCTTTGTAAGCGGTAGGTTTGTATTTACAGAAGCTTTTGGTGTTGGGGAAGATTTCTAGTTCGCCACTTTTTACTTTGATTCCTGCTTTCTCGGAACAAATTTGTAAGGCACAGGCTAGGTTAAATGTACCAGTTTTTTCGGGTAGGGGAAAATAGATATGTAATCCGTCGCTGAAGCTGGAACGGATGATTACGTAGTTGTGTAACCCGATATCTTCAAAGGAGCGTAACCACTCGCGAAAGGCTTTTTCGTTGTTGTAAGGGTGTATGGAACTACCTCGATCTATGTCAGCTACGGCATAGAGGGTTTGCTTATCGAAACTGACTCCTACTAAGTCGTTGAAGTCTTTCCAGCGATACCACAGCACTACTGGCTCTATTTCGTATTCTGTCTCGGTGCGCCAGTTGGGTTTGCTTTTACCTTTAGATTTGGCTGCTTTTCGGGCTTTCTGCCACGCCTGACGGCGGGCTTTTCTGCTGATTTTGGGATGGTTGGAGTCAAATTCGTCGGCTTCGATAAAGTTCCATCTGTGAGGAAACCAAGCGATAAATCGCTGTCCTTGGGGGTCTTTGGGGAGTTGGTTAGTTTTGGCGGTGTTTTTTTTCACTTCTTGTTACCTTTCCCCTCTGGTAACTGAAGCCACTTTCCGCTATATTGAAATTACAGAGCGTTAGAATTGTATGAGCGGGGTTGGTTATAAGCCAAAGAGGCTTATCTGTTTGCTAAAAGCTTGTTACCAAAGAAGATATTTAATTTTTTGGTTTAATCGCTTAAAACTTCACTTTTAGCTAGAGCCAGAGGCTCGTTATCAGATAGAGTCAGAGCTTGTTACCAGAGGTATTTAGTTTTTTGGGTAGTTACTTAAAACTTTACCGCCCCTACCGCTCTGCAAACAACCCTTAATTTTTCAAAATCGCTACATCAAACTCCCTAACAACGCAGCCATGCAGATATTTGCGCTGTTTCAGAAAAAAATCAGCTTTGAATCTCCTATCGATTTTGGAAGTGTTTTCTACTTCATTTGAGTAAATGAAGTTTTACTCAAATACTCAAATGAGTAAATACTCAAATTTTGCTACTTTACTTGCTTCGCCTGTTTACAGCATAAGAACCCTTCTTGGAATTTCGCCTCAATTTTCCAAAATTCACCTACCTTCATTCCTTTAGGACAGTCTAAAACCAGTAGTTCAAAAGCTGTCAAATCTGGTTTCTTGCCTTGATTTCGTTGTACTTTGAGAAAAGTTTTCTCAGATTCTATTCGAGTAACGATGCCACGCACTTTAAAGAATGCGCTTTCTTTGAGAAGATGATACGGAATAAACCTCATGGGCTTAACAAGCATACAGTTGTAAAAAGGTGGTTCTGGCTGTCCACGCAACCAACAAACGTACAATTGACGCTCGGAATTTTTAACCGACTTCAACTCCTTTAACTTTTGAGGAAACTCTTTAGCTATAGTAGCTGGCAACACCCCTCGTTTCGTCACTAATGTTCCTTCATCAAATGAGGTAGTGGAAGGATAATAGTTACCAGTTAAGCAGCCATAGGATTGAAAATATTTCTGATTTTCAACGTCTTTATCTTTTCTAAAATTGTATTTTGGATGCCAAACATAAGCGAATTCGTCTAGCTTTTTATCGCTCATCTTTTTGCTATGTAATTGTTCGTATTTGATTTTAAGAAGCTCTCTCAAATCGCCAATTTTTTCTGGCATCTCCCCCTTGGAGTAATAAATTTTATTGTAAGCAGAAACAATGTCCCTCCTTTCTTGCTTTGTTTCTTCGCTGTTAGTAAAAGGCGGTTCTTTGCGTAACATACCTCGTTCCGCTATTCTTTCTCGGACTTGTGTATTTGATAGGGTTTACTCAAATGAAGTTTTGAGTAAATGAAGTTTTACTCATTTGAGTTTTTACTCATATACTCATTTAGAGCTTTAATCACCACATCAGTAATTTTAGTTTCTCTTGAAGCTGCAAACATTTTCAATTTGTTATGCAGGGTTTTGGGAATCTCGGCGTTTAACCGTTTGGTTTCTTCTTTGGTGGCTTCGGTTAAAGCTGCTTCTTTTTCCTGTCGCTTCCGTCGCGTTTTTTTAGCCTGTAATGCCATGTCCTAACACCTCCAATATTTCTGTTTTAATCGCGCTGATTTCTTTGGCTGCTTCGCTATTCGGGTCTTTGAAAACGGTCAGTCCTTCTGATGCGGTGGTGGGGTAAGCTACTCGCTGAGTGGTGGCAGCTTTGAGAACTGGTAGCTCGTATTCTGCTAGGGCTGTTTTGATTTCACTGCTTAGTTTGGTGTTTTTGATGACTCTGCTTATCAGAAAATAAGTTGGTGGTTTGCCGTCTGTTACTTCCTGTCGCGCCGTGACAATATCTACTAAATCGGCACAAGCCCAAATGTCATAGGGGCTTGGTTGTACGGGAATAATCACTAAGTCGGCTGCTTTGACCGCAGCAGCACTCATTTTAGCTATTTGTGGCGCACCATCGATGATGACAAAATCGTATCCTCCCGATACGGCTTTGAGGTCTTTGGGTAGGGTTTCTCGATCTAGTCCCACTACGGGTAATATTTCGGCATCGTTGGCTTCATTCCAGTCTCTCAGGCTTCCCTGTGGGTCGGAATCTACTACCAGCACTTTATGTTTATCTAGAGATAAAGCATGAGCTAAATTGCTGGCAATTGTGGTTTTTCCAGACCCCCCTTTTTGGTTGAGAATCGCTATAACAGTTGCCATATCGGTTTTTTCATGAATTTAATTGGCTCTAATTTATTTACTCATTTGAGTAAAACTTCAAAACTTCATTTGAGTAAATACTCAAAGCTCAACTAAGTCTAGCTCAACATTTATTTTTTGAGTAAAACTTCAAAACTTCATTTGAGTAAATACTCAAACCCTGTTTAAAACTCTCATTTAGTTGCGAGGAAAAAATCTGGTTCTAGAACTTCCTTCTTCAATTGGTCGCAGTGACCATCCGCTTAACTCTTCTAGATAAGCAGTGTCTTCTACGGAATGAATATTGAGTGCATTCTCGCGCTTCTTTGGTTGAACCGAAACCTACTCGCTTAATCAGTTCGCTACGAGTCAGACCTTCTCGTTTATCTGAATTATCGTATGTCCATTCTTGTAACCCACGAGGGGGTAAGGATGCTTCTAATCTTTTAGCTATATCAGAGAGTCCTAATTCGGCTAAGGCTCTGAAGGTGGTTGTAAATTGTTGTTTGAGGATAGCTAGTTCTTGTTTTACTTGTTCTAATTCGTCGCTGGTTACTAATGCTTTACTGGCAATAGTTGTCAGGGGTTCTGTATTAAATTCTTCAACAATCTCATCGAGGTTATCAACAGAATCTAAGACAAAATAACCAATTCTACTTTCTATAGATGTCTCGATAAAATACTGATAACGATGATGGCTATTCCATCTAGTTCGTAGATTATCAGCTTTACCTACATACAGTATTTTATGGTCGGGTGTGTAAACGAAATATATCCCAGGTTTTGAGGGTAGCTTGGCTCTTTCTGTAATATGTAAGCTGGGTATGGAGTTAGATAGCATCCCAACTATCACATCAGTCTTATTCTGCTTGGTCTGTTTTACTTGCTGGTTAATACTATCTACTATCTGAGAGGGACAGCGAATTGTAATGCTTTCACTGTTTGAGTTTTTAGTCATGTTTTACAACATATGTTAATAAGTTAACTATGTCTTGCGTTATGTCTTACAAGTTTAACTATAGATTAACTTATTTTTTTGATAACCTGCTTGATGGTTGGCTAATTGCGTGCTTTATAAAACATGACTCCATACAAATATATGTATTGCAATAACACTGTTATACATATTGTACTAATTTATAATTAAATGATTTATTTTTTTTTGTGGAGGATAAAGAGCTTATATAAATAAATATGTTTGACAGTGTATTTTATTTTTTACAACAATATTTTAGATTGAGCAGATAAATGAGCGATCTTACCAATTGAATTACTACAAGATATTCGACATCGGACAATTATTTTGTCAAAGTAGGTTGAAGCATATTTAAAAATTGACAATAGTTATTAAACTGCGTTTAATAACGTTACTTATATTTACAACGGTGTTAGACATAATGTCATTATAATTGTCAAAACATCAGGTTTTCGCTCTACTCTACAAAGCGAAATGACTATGATGTCATTATAATTTATAACAATGTTTTACTTATTGTCAGACAAAAATTTCCAATTGCTATAACCCTTAATTTACTTGCTATCTAAACTACCGAGTCGCGCAATTATCGGCATTAGAGTTGGAATACGTATAAGCTGAGTTAATCTCAAGAAATATAAGTCAATCACTCGTTGTAGTGCTACATTTTCAGCTTAAATAAAAATTCTCTCTGAGCATCCCTTAATTCGGCTGTAGGACGTACCTCTTGAACAAGTGAGATGGCTTTTTCTGGGTTTTCTCCTTGAGCAACCAAATAAGCAGCAAGTAAAGTTCCTGTTCTGCGGTTGCCACTGGTACAGTGAACTACTACTGGCTGATTATTTTCAATTAATGGCTCGGCAAATTGAATGAACTGCTTCACCTGCTCTACAGTTGGTGGTTTTCCCCCTGTGATTGGTAGCCAGAGAGCTTGAAATCCTGCCTCTTTATATTCTTCAATTCCTGAAGGCTCATCCATAACAGAGACAATACCCCGCATACCTGCTTGATAGAGTTGAGGTAAATCTTCTAACGGGGGGCGAGACATCCCTGCAAGTTTTCCTGGTATGAGCCACCAAACATAATCAGGGTATGAAATCTTGTTTGACATTTATATAAACTCCATTAAATTAATCATGATTGATTAGGTCAGAATTCTTGCTTGTCACCCCGTGAGAAATAATGTATTACTAAAGACTAAAGTTATCAGTATTGAGAAACTTTAACGGGGAGGTGAACTATAAAACAACTACCAATTCCTAACTGACTCTCTACAAAAATGTTTCCTCTATGTAACTGAATAATTTCTCTGACAATTGCTAATCCTAATCCTGATTTCCCAGTTTGATAAGAACGAGATTTATCTACTCGCCAGAATCGCTCAAAGATTTGGTCTAAATGTTCTGGTGCAATACCTATACCAGTATCTCTTACTTTAACTGTAATAGAATTTTGATTATTTTTTTGAGCTTCGAGAGTTATTACACCATCTGTAGCAGTATAGTGAATAGCATTTTGCAACAAGTTATTAAATAGTTGTTTAAGCAGTATTTCATCCCCTAAGACAAATAAATCTGCTTCTAATTGTTGTCGATAAGTCAGCTTTTTCTCTTCAATTTGAGATTTGTGTAATTGTATTAAATCAGATAAAATAAGACGTAAATTAATCACTTTTGTTTGTAGTTTGGATACGCGGTCGCTACGTGCTAACAGTAATAAATTTTCCGTTAATCTAGTCATTTGATCTGATGCAGAAGAAATAGCAGTCAACTTTTCTGCATCAGTGTCTCGCATTCCTTCAGGATATTTAAGAGCCACATCAGCATTCGTTCTAATTGCCATTAGAGGACTTCTGAGTTCATGGGAAGCATCAGCCGTAAACTGTTTTAATCTGGCAAAACTCTCTTCAATCGGTTGCATAGCGCGACGAGTCAACCAAATACTACCAACACCACTGAGTAAAAGGGAAATTGCGATTCCACTACCTAAACCATAGTCTAAGCGACGCAGAGTATTATCTAATTCAGTTAATGATTGGCTGACTCGCACATAACCAATTAATTCAGTTTCATCTTCCAGACTGTAAACAGGTATGGCAACACTACGAATTGAGTCAGGATGATTTTGGCTCTCTGATAATTGCTCGATATCCAAGGGAAAGTCTAGTTCATATTCTCCTTGCTGTCCAACTCTTTCTCCTTCAAGATCAAACCATTCGATAGCTTGTGCTTGTCCGACTAATATTTCATCTTCATCCGTTTCTAATTCTCCATCTTCATTATCCATATTGAAAGCTGCTGCTTTGGCTAAATTTGACAATCTAAGATTTAACTGTTGGTTTAAGCTACGAGTAAAAGTAAAGCGTACAGCAATCGTAAACACAGAAAGAATCACAGTTAACACTGCTACATAAGCTAATATTAACTGCGAGCGCGTTTTTTGGAACATACAATTAAACCGTATCTGATTTGAAATCAGGAGTTTTTCATAACAGTTCTAATGTTTAGAGGGACTGGTGACTGGGAACACGCATCAAAACAGAAAATCAATGATTTATTATTTCAATAAACAAAACTTTAATTTTCTATCTGGATGAAGTTTACTAGCAATCAGGATACAAAATTAAACTCCTTCAACATTAATAATAAAGTCGTTAAAGTCATTATCGCCGCCACCAATTAAATCTTCAAAACCAAAGTTTTGCTCCCCAACAGCTTGTACATGATTCAAGCCATCAATGTTCGCTTCAGCAAAACCAGTCAAGAAATCAGCACCATCTGCTAACAGATAAGGTATGTAAACAAAACCAGCGTCTAATTCCCAAGTTTCTCCTGTAGTTACGCCAAATTCTCCCACACTAGAACTCTTAGCAGCAATTTCATAACCTGCATCTCCTACTGCTATTTCTGCACCACTTACAGGATCGATCGCTGTACCTTGAGTATCAATGGCTTGATAAAAGCCACCGACATTATCGAAAGCAGAATTAGCAACAGCACTAACATCGACTGTAGTAGTGGTTTCTGCATCTAGAAAATTAATAAATGCGTTGCTTTCTGAATCAGCCATTTCTTGTAGAGAAGAAGAAAAGATTTTATCGCCATCTTCATTAATTTCCTCTTCCAATATTAAACCCACACTAGGAGCATAATATTTAAAATCAGATTCTTCTGGTTCAAGGACAGAAAATTCCTGAATTTTAATGACATCCTCGAAATTTTCCCCATTAACAACCAGATCGAGATTGGATTCTACTATTTCAGCTTGGTTTTCGGCTTCCCCAATATCGAATCTTTGATAATAAGCTGTCCCCACTTCGGGATTAGCTGCCATAATCAAACCAGGTAAAGCTTGTCCTTCCCCTGCTAACCAGGATTCCGAATCATTAATATCAATTAAATTTCCTGCTTCGTCATATTCGTATTCGGTTACAGTCTAGGGTGTTGATTTTGGTCAAAGCGATCGCGAACAAATTCATGCAACTTACCTGGAAACAATTATAGATTGATTGCTGCAAAAGTTTGCTATATTTAAGGGTTAAAATGTATAGTTTAAACTCGCTCTAGTTTTTCGTACTTAATGAAAGGTTATAAAAGTAGTGAAACACGTTTAGTCTACCTGTTTAAAGATGGGAGAGAAAAATGGAAAGAAAGAGCTTTATCAAAACAAAAAAAGCTCAGAGCCATGGAGATAAAAGTACGAGATCTTTCTTTAAGTAGAGATAAATGGCAAGAAAAAGCTCTTGAACTGGAAGCTGGTTTAAAAGAAAAACAATTCATTATAGAAGAA
>NZ_LR214010.1 GCF_900659865.1 Hyella patelloides LEGE 07179 | reverse complement strand
TTGTCAAGAAACCTCGTTCCAAATTTCAAGCCAGAAAGCCAATACATCGAACTGGTTTTACTCAACTTCAACCACTTACTTTTGCAGTTGCTTCTTCTTCTACTTAATTATTAACCGAACAGTATTGGGTGTGGACGGGATTAAATCACTGACCCCAAAGCAACGTTTGAACCTGGTAAGTCAATTAAAACTGGAGGATAAATCCCCACCCATCAGAAGGGTATGGATACCCAAAGCCAACGGAAAACAAAGACCTCTTGGGATACCCGTAATTAAAGATAGAGCGGTACAAGCTTTATTGAAACAAGCATTAGAACCTGAATGGGAAGCAATCTTTGAGCCTAACAGCTACGGATTCAGACCAGGAAGGGGATGTCACGATGCAATTGAAGCTATCTTCAGAGCTATAAACAGACAAGATAAATATGTCTTAGATGCCGACATCTCAAAATGCTTCGACAAGATTAACCACACTAAACTCCTACAAAAAGTTAACACTTTTCCCAAGGCAAGAAGACAATTAAGAGCATGGCTAAAAGCCAATGTATACTAAATCCGATTGATAGAAGTTATATAAAACTAGCTGTATTTGAACCAATGATAATTAGTGAGATTTTTAATTTCTTCCGTCATTTGACTGAGAACACAACAACGCTTTGATAGTCTTTCTTCAAGTTCATCCATACTTTCTATATTTTCATTGGCGATCGCTTCATCAATCAATGACCACAATCGTTCGGCAGGCTGCAATTCTGGAGAATAGGCAGGAAGAAACTCTGTTTCGATTCCAGCAGGTAAATTGACCTTTTGACTTCGATGCCATCCTGCTCTGTCTTGAACTAAAAGAATAATTTGATCTTTGTTAGCACCCGCTTCAGTGGCAAAAGTTTCTAAGACTACGTTCATCCATTGAATATTGACTCTGGGAATCAAATACCACAGAGTTTTACCGCTTTTTGGTTCGACAAAACCATAGACATCCTCTCCATTCATACTGGTGTTGTACAATTGCTTGAGGTCTAGTACCAATGGGACTCCAAACTTTTTTTAAGATTGGTTTTAGTCCCACTCGATGCTCATCAAAAAACCAGACTTCTATTTTTGCATTAGGATATTTCTTTTCTAATTGCTTAACGAGAATGGGTAAATTCTGCTTAAATAAGTTTTGTTCAATCAGATTTCCCTTGCTATGTTTCCGTCTTGGTCTCTGCCAAGAATAGCTGCACTTTTTTAAGTAATCCCAACCCCTTTGATTCCAAACTCTTTCTTTGCCAGTTTCTTTTTCTATCCAGCGAGCTACTTTGACTCCTGTCCAAATCCCACCATCACTGGGTTTCGATTCCAGGGCATGAGTTAACTTCTGAAATTGTTCTGAAGAGAGTAAAGCTGCTTTTCCTCCACTATGTTTTTCTTTTCCTCTGGGCTTGATTTTTACTCCTATAACTCCATATTGATTGTAATTTCTGACAATTCTTTGAGCATAACCGTAGCTCAATCCTACTGCTATCGCACTATTTTTAATAGTCCAACCTTGTGCTATTTTCCACAGCAAATGCCATCTTCTTGACTCAATTGGATTTTTGCTTTGTTGATATCGCTTTTTTAGTTCAAGAGTATTTAGGTGCGAAGCTAAATAGGCTTTTTTCGGCATTAGTAAATTTAAGTATTTTACCTATTATTTTAAGCTACTTCTGTCAATCGGATTTAGTAGTACTGGACAATGGAGAAACAATATTCCCCAACGAAGGTACACCACAAGGGGGAATCATCAGCCCTCTACTAGCCAATATTGCTCTACACGGAATGGAATCAAGAATTAAAGAATATGCTGCAACATGGAAAGGATGTAAGAGAGACAATAAAATGTCTCTCTCCTTAATCCGATACGCAGATGATTTCGTAATAATTCACAAAGACCAGAACGTAGTCAAAAATTGTCAAAGGATAATAGGAGAATGGCTATCCGTCGTCGGTGGGTATAGAGATTGCAATAGGTGATCAACGCCTTATGGCATCTAAGGTTAGGACACTTTGCTTCTTTGATTTGCGCCACAACTCCGTCATAATCAATGTGATCAACGCCTTATGGCATCTAAGGTTAGGACACAAATAGTTGGTTTTAAGGCGGTTTGGCGAATTTGGTGATCAACGCCTTATGGCATCTAAGGTTAGGACACTTTTGCGTTCCCCCGAACGGCGTAATTCTAGTTTTTTACGTGATCAACGCCTTATGGCATCTAAGGTTAGGACACTATAAGATTCCCCGTTATAACCGATGCAATAAGCACGTGATCAACGCCTTATGGCATCTAAGGTTAGGACACAATTGCATCGGTGACATCCCACCCTTTAGTGGTAGTGATCAACGCCTTATGGCATCTAAGGTTAGGACACATTTATTCTTATGGGGCGTATCTGGTAGCGGCAAGAGTACGTGATCAACGCCTTATGGCATCTAAGGTTAGGACACATTTATTCTTATGGGGCGTATCTGGTAGCGGCAAGAGTACGTGATCAACGCCTTATGGCATCTAAGGTTAGGACACAGTTAGGGGTCGCGATATTGGTAACTCTTTAATTATTGAGTGATCAACGCCTTATGGCATCTAAGGTTAGGACACCATTTTGTTTAGCTGTTTCCATGTTTTGTTTGTAAAGTGATCAACGCCTTATGGCATCTAAGGTTAGGACACACGAAAATTTTCGTTATAGCTACGTGCAAACTATGTGATCAACGCCTTATGGCATCTAAGGTTAGGACACTTATTGTTGTCCGAGTCTGCAACTCCAGTAGCTTGTGATCAACGCCTTATGGCATCTAAGGTTAGGACACAGGGGGAATGGTATGGACGGAGCGATCGCAGGTTAGTGATCAACGCCTTATGGCATCTAAGGTTAGGACACTCACGCGCATGCCCGATTTACACTACTTAACAAATTAGTGATCAACGCCTTATGGCATCTAAGGTTAGGACACCGACCCTTTAAGCTCGGAAACTTGGGAACAACTGTACGTGATCAACGCCTTATGGCATCTAAGGTTAGGACACGAGAGTAATTGAAAAGTACCCTAAGTCCCAAGTACGTGATCAACGCCTTATGGCATCTAAGGTTAGGACACGTTTTTCAGCTACCTTATGAGCCTTACTTAAAGCTAAGTGATCAACGCCTTATGGCATCTAAGGTTAGGACACAAACAGTTTAGAGGCTAGGAGAAAAGCATATGTAAAGTGATCAACGCCTTATGGCATCTAAGGTTAGGACACAATGGAGTCTGTTGCTTACGCTCACTTACCTATTATTCCGTGATCAACGCCTTATGGCATCTAAGGTTAGGACACGGCAGTCGCCGAAACCCTTTCTATATGAGTATCCAGTAGCAATTTTACAAGCATCTCTTTTAAAATGCCAATTATTTCGCTGAAAAGTCATAAATCAGCTTAATAACCAATTGCTGAAACCCTTGCTAGATAAAGGATACAACAAAATTCAAGCATCTACAGATAGTCAAAAACTCATTCCATCCCTTGCCCAGTAATGATTTGACACTATTTTAGAACCTAAAAAACCCAAACATTCAGAGGTGCTTGTAAAAATTACAATACTCGAAAACCACCACTATCCATCATCCAAGTATTGGGACGATTGTAAGCGGGTAAACCTTTGACACACTGATGGGATAAACGAATTAGAATTAGATCGTCCTCTTGGGTTAAGATTTTTTCTAACTGCCAGCGCATTTTTTCTCTAGTTCTTTGAGATAACCAACAACGGAAAATCGAATATTGCAAGCGATCGCCATATCCTTCAATCAGTTTATAAGCTTTGCGCCAGCGTTTGGGACAGCGAATATCATAGCAAACTAAATACCAGTTTTTTTGTTCTGCCATAACTCCTCCTAACGCACAATCAGTTGACCGAATAAACCGCCTTCTCCCATCCATTCTTTTTCTAGTAGTCTGACTTCTAACTCTAAAAGACGGCGATAGGTAAGAGAATACTTGGTAACGGGATGTTTCCAAGTCTCTTGTTTACGTTGTTCGTAAAGTTCAACAAATTTACGTCGTCCAGTATCGCTTAACCAAACCTGTTCGCCACGAATTTCATAGTCTTCATTCACATCCCACTGCCGACGATTAATAGAGGCAACGACAATCATATCTACTAAGGGAACGCGAAATATTTCCATTAAATCCAAAGCCAGAGGCGCAGCTTGAGAGCGGGGTTGATGATAAAAACCTAATGCTGGTTCTAAACCCATGCTCAGAATACTATTCATCACATCTTTAATTAACAGAGAATAGCCAAAACCCAGCAAAGCATTAAATCTGTCTTTGGGAGGGCGACGATTGCGACCATCAAACCGCATTTGGTGAGGAATATCTGTACCCAAAATACAAGGTAAAGCAGCAAAATAAAGAGCAGCTATTTTGCCTTCTATGCCCAAAAGTGACTCAATAGAAGTTATTTGAGGTATTTGTTTGATAATAGCTTGCATTTGCTGAATATTTTGCTCTATTCTGGCTGATTTAATCTTTTTACTTGTTCTGCTACGCATAAGAAACTTTCGTTGTCCTTGTCCGCGACAATTAACTAACTTCTTAGCTAAAGACAAGCAAAATTCTGAATTACTTAATGCTTCATACTGACGAATCCGTCGTTGAATACTGCCTTGTCTATTGTCAAAACTACCAATATAGCGACCACCACCAGAGACGAAATGGATTCCAATTCCTTGATGGGCGCAGAAGTGTAATGCTTGAGTAGAAATTTGCGAGAAGCTATGAAGTACTAACTGTCCTACTTGTTGGGCTGGTATTTTTTCTAATGGTTTGTCTTTACGAGTAATTTTGATTTGTTCTCCCGTTCTACCTACTCTCGTTCCTGGTTCGAGAATATGTAGAATCTCTCTTTCATCATCTTGAGGAAAAAGACGCAACGGTTCAGATTCCCGATTGTGAACTAACCTGGCTTCTTCTGGTAAACAGACGGGAGACAAAGAACAACGAGTACAGAGTCTTTCATTTTCCGTTACTGGTGGACGATGAATTGAGGTTCGTATCTGTCGGGCAAGAGCGATCGCATTTTCTACTATCTTTTTCCCTTCATCATCAAAAGGAACATGAACCAGAACATTTTCAGCATGGTAGCGGATTCTTCCTTCAGTAACTTTAATTCCTAAAGCAGACTCGATAAGATAACAGTAAGAAAGAATTTGTAATTTGTCGCTCTCCCAGGCTTGAGGCTGTTTATTATCATCTCTATGAGAACGCCCTCGTTTATGCTCATATGGGACAGTTTGACCGTCACGGGTGCGAAGTGCATCAACTCTACCCCTCAATCCTAGTTCTTCACCAACAAGAAATAGGTCTTCCCAGTCTTCATCTTCTTTTTTCTCTAATTCAGCGTGTAATCTACGTCCAGCAAAGACAGCAGCATCTTGAGTATAGAGTTCTTCTACTTCTTCAAGATAGTAAAGACGGGGACAGTAAGCTAGAGCATGAAGGGCAGAAACACGGATAGTTTCAGTTTCAATAGGTTTTGAAGTAATTGCATTGCTTGTAATAATATTGTTTACTTTCAACTACAATTACTTTAATCAATTGACCTGGCAAAAACGTTTCCATGTTTCTAAATTTTTTAGTAAATTGTTTAAATTAACTAGCTTTAATTTCTACCCAACAATTAGGACTAAATTCTCCAGAAGAAAACCTTTGAAAAGTTCCACGTTGATTTTGACGATTAATCCAAACTGGTAAACTAATCAATCCTCGACAATCTTTAATTAACCAATTTATTTCTCCATCAGCTTCTCGATAGGGTCTTATTCCATTAATTAAAGCCCAAGATTCACCTAAACTCAGTCCACTAAAACGAGTAATTTGTTCGGGAGAAGTAATAGCGATCGCAACCCTTTCATCTAGTTTTATTTTGGCAGATTCTTGAGATGAATCTAGCTTAATAACTACTTTGACATCAGTTAAAAGCTCTTGAAAATTAGGCTTAGAATACTTACTTGGAGGATAAGTTCCCATGTGGGTTTTACTAAACTTATGATGCCTTTGTTTCCGAAGAATGCGAGAAATTACTGGCTTGTCTCCAATAATTCCCATCGCGAGCTTTACTCCTAAATGGGCAGTCAAATCTGATTCTCCTAATAATGAAAGTAAAAAACCGTAAATAGTAGAAGGGGGGGGATAAAGATAGGTTTCTTTGTAATCTCTGGCAAAACTGCGAGGAAAGCTGGTACAAGGACAATCAATATATAAGGTTTGATTCATTAAGCCGTAACCTCAGTTTCAAGTAGCGTCTTGGCTTCGGAGATCGCTTCTTTAACTCCCCGACAAACATTTACACCTAGATCTTTGAGTTGTTCCCCATAAGGAGTATCAGCAATTTCTCCCGCTACAATTAATTCTGAAGCTGGTACATCTTTAACATCAACTAGACGAACCAAACGAGAACAACCGACAGAATTACCAATTCTGGCAAAGCAGTTCATAATCCAAGGGCTAGGATCGTCAGTTACTCGAATAACAATTGATTCGGGACGAAATTCGTATAAGAAACGAGCATGATTACCGCCGACGTGTTTGATAGCTGGTATGGCATCGAGTAATAATTTTGCTCTTTCGGGGTCTTTTAAACCGCTAGGAGTTAAAGCCAGAGTATATTGATAAGCAGTGCAGTGAACTTCTGTATTGTGAATTGATTTATTATCTTTTTCCCCTCCTTTAGAACCAAAGGTAATATCACCCCAATAAGGATCAATACTGATTGCCCTGCTTACTTCTAATGCTCCACGACGTTTAGTTGTAGCGTTTTTGTTGTTTTTATCTTTTTTAGCATCCATAAAACCAAAAAGATCATCGTCAATATAAGTCTTTGCGTTATATTTTT
Organism: Hyella patelloides LEGE 07179; assembly: GCF_900659865.1. Classification (GTDB taxonomy): domain Bacteria; phylum Cyanobacteriota; class Cyanobacteriia; order Cyanobacteriales; family Xenococcaceae; genus Hyella; species Hyella patelloides. The sequence continues at coordinate 3,983 of NZ_LR214010.1, read as the reverse complement.
CATCTTTGTGATTGTACTTATCAGCTTCAGCATCAAAAGTTCTATTTACTTTATCTGGTTGGGAATTTTGTAAACATTCACGATATCCCCAACGAATAGCCTCAGCACTAACTGTTGTATATTGGTCGTTACCTCTAGTAATTTTCTGTAGAGTAGATAAAGTACTGCCATCTCCTTCGCCTCGGTTATTAGCAGCAACAGCAGTGGGGGTAACGATAGTAACAAAGATGTGTTGTGTCATGTTTTTCTCCTTGATTAACGATCAAAAATTAATTAAACGGACATTTCAAAGCCTTCTTCAGCTTCAGAGCTAGATTCATCCAATACTTCTTCGGGAATTTCAGATTTGCCATCTTTGCCTTTCCCTGTATAAGAAGCGATCGCCAGTAGAGCTAAATCTCGTGCTTGCTTCCATTGATTATCTTTGTGAAGCCATTGATAAATCTCTGCTCCCACACCTCTCGTCGATTTGCTACGGTATCGGCTCAGAAAATCAACCATTGTTTTAGCAAAATCTTGTTGTGTGCTAGGTCGTTGTAAGCGATTAATTATTTTATTGGTAACTTGAGGATAATCGAGTTTTCGACCTTGCTTTTGAGCTTGTATGATTTGCTCCCTCAAAAAACTACTAAAAGCCCCTCGAACAGCATCGAAAAATGTCTGCTCTAGTGCATCAAGATATTGAGACATACTTACTAATCCTTTTCGTTCATAAAGTTTATTTTGTTTCTGAAATTCATAAAAACCTAAATACCAAGGTTTACCAGTAATCAGGTTGTCGCAAAGCCAGGGTAATACTTGGGAAATGGCTAACCATGTCTCTCCTTTATCATTGGTACGAATTTGGGGTTTAAAAAATTGACGAGCCGAATCGTATAAATCTAAGATTTCGTCATCTACCTGTACTCGATAAACAGCTTGTTTTAGATAACTCTGACTGCCATCCCATTGTTGTTTACCTAATTGATAAACTTCGCAATAATCAACTCTCCACAGTTTGTTATCTTCAATTAGTTTTTCTTGAAGTAAAAAACGTAATCCTGATTCTCCTGCACTGCTAGAGCGAAAATTACGATAGGTACTGCCAGAATATATTTTTCTTCGTTTAACCCATTCAAAAATATTTTTCACTTCTGGAATAACAACAGCCGAACGATATCCAGAATGATTTTTAGATAATTGATAAAAGCTACAAGCTAAAGGCAAAAACAAAAGTGCTAGCCATCCTTCAGGAGATTCTTGATAATATCCATGAGCAAAACATTCTACTAGTCCAGGTAAATTAGCTCCTTTAACAGATATTTCTACTTCAAATTTTCCTTTAGTGTTAAAAGCTTCTTGTAGCCCCTCAAATGGCTGTTTTAGTCTAGGTTTTTTAGGCTTTTTCTTGTCAGTCTTTCGATTTTTCTTTTCTTTGTCGTACTCTAATTTGTCTTTCTCATATTGAGCAAGTGCTTCGTCATATATTTTTTTTCTGGCTTTAAAACATACTTCATCTCTTGCAAAATAGCATTCTTCTAGCTTTTGAAAGCTATGAGATATTTCTGGTTGACCTTCATCAACTAAAAAAGTTAGATTAACAGGATTTTTATTTTGTATTCTTTGGCTTCCGTGCTGAAGAAAACTCCTAGCAACTCCTTCACTAAAAGTGTATTTTCCTTGTTGGTCTAAATTAAGAGCGGGAACATCCAAATAACCATCTTGAATACGATAAGTTTGCTGCATTAAGCTTAATACAGCAAACTTATCGCTAGTTTTTTCAGAATCCCAAGATAAGCTAACCGTATCTTCTGTAACTTCCCAGGAAAAAGGTACATCATCGGGATTAATAACCGACAAAGCTAAGGCTAAACCAGCAATTCCAGCACGATGGGGAAGTAAGGTATTAGGGTCAAAAATAGATAGGGTAAGTTCTGTCATTTTCTAAATTTTTCAGTTTGTTTTAGCACCTAATTCTGGGGAATAACTCCATATCTCAGTAGGTGCGATCAAATAAAACTTGTATTTGTCCCATGAGTGATAATTTTTGGCAGGAATCGGAACGGTATAACGAGGAATTTCTTTAGCAGGTAATAATTTAATAGTTGCCAAATCTTGTTCTAATAAAACTGTGATATTAAAACCTTCTTTTCTTAGAGATGTCGGATAAGTTCGCCAAGCACCATCTAATAAAACTGATTGGGTGTCGGGTTGACTTCTGGTATCAGAATCTTCTAACCATTGAGCTAAATCCCTTTGACCATTTTCACCTTTAAAAGACTCAATTAGCTTCAATCCATCATTGAGTTGTTTCTCGCTATAGGGATAACCAACTTTTTCATCGGGATAAAATAGAGCATCTAAAGCACGACCGCAATAGCGACGGTTTAACCTTCCCAAACGTTGAATTAAACCTGCTGGATCGGCAATTTGGGAGACTAGAAGGGTTGCCGACAAATCGAGAGACATCTCTGCCACTTGAGTCGCGATCGCTAAAATCGGTTCATCTTGTTTAAAACCATCAACAACATCACGGTGATGTCTAACTCTGTCTTCATAGCGATAGCGACTGTGATAGAGTACAGCGTTTAATCCTCTAGCTTTAGCATCTCGATAAACATCAATAGCAGTATTTACTTGATTGCAAACCCATAGCACCTTACCACCTGCTGATAGTTCTTTTTCTACTCTCGACCAATCAGGTTCTTCTTCGTAATAAAATCTATAACGGGCTTGTGCTTCGATCTCTTTTGAGCCAGAAATAATTTCAATCGGTTCGCCTACTGCTTTTTCAATTGCCTCTTTTTGCCAGGGTAAAAATGAAGCAGACATCAGTAAAATTGGTGCTTTAACTACTTCTAAAAATCTCAATAATGCACCGAATAGGCGGTCATCGTAACAGTGAACCTCATCAAAAACAAAAGCAGCTTGTGCGATCGCAGGAAAACAATACAGGGGTCTGCGGTTACACTGCAACCATCCGAGAACTGTATCGACAGTACAGACAATAGATTCTTTCCCCCAGGCTTTAAAAGACTCTAGTTTTATTGCTCCCTCATTATGCCCTTCTCCTGCCTCACCTTCCTCTCCGGTGGTAGCCATTTCTAAATCCACATCAGCGCGAGAATGTAGCAAAACCGAGTTCAGTTGATTATGGACATAATCCAAAAAACCTTCGGTGCTAGTTCCTGTTGTGGGATAACAGAAAATAAGTTTTCTGCCAATAGCAAAAGATTTTGCCCAATTGTAAGCCCCTAATGTCTTCCCCGTACCACATCCTGCTCTTGCCAGTGTCACTCTGACAGGACTTTGAGCTAACTGAATTTGGAAAGGTCTTAACTGATGTCCAGCAAGTCGAACATCAATTACTTGTTGAAGTTTAGATTCATCAAGAGTATTTTGAATATTTTCGGTAATCCAGTTTTTAAGAGATTTTTTTTTCTTGCCTTTAATATATTCATTTACATTGGGAATTGCCGAACCTATAGCATCACCAGCAATCAAGAGCGATTTAATAACCGATAGCAAAATTGAATCTGGTTGCCAATCAAAAGATAAAAAATCTCTAATTTCATTTTGCTTATTTTTGAGATCTTTTAAAGACCAAAATAAAGAATACTTATTTGAAATTTGCTGTTTAAACTCTTTTGAAAATTTGATTTTCTTAGGTAATTTAAGAGTTTTTGCACCATACTTGAGTAACTGATGAAAATGTTTATTAAATTGAGTTTTACCATCAACTTTGCCAATAATATAGAGAAATAATTTATCGTCTCCACTTTGACGAATTTCTCCTAATTCATCCGTACATTTACCTTTTTTTCCTCCTAATTTAAGATGATGTCCTCCTGCTGCTGCTAAAGCTGTTAAAAAATCTCCTTCCCCTTGCTCCAACCATTCTCGAAACTCCCAAGCCAGTAAAACTGAAGCTACCTCATGACGAACTAGTTGAGGATTGTTAGGTAAAAATCTTTTGGGATGAGCCTCTTTAATCTTGGCACGAA
>NZ_LR214009.1 GCF_900659865.1 Hyella patelloides LEGE 07179 | reverse complement strand
TTACACTTTGACGTGCGGAAGGTGGGTTAATCTTTGAACATCGATCGTTTCTTGTATTTATTAATTAACCAATAATCACTAAACACTTTAAGGGCGCAAGCCTTGCGAAGGGGCTGTGGGGCGAGGCAACCTCGCCCCCTTGTAAGCTCCGTCCCCTACTAACCACTAACAAAATCAAAAATTACATTGTTTTTCTATTGCAGTAATTAAATTTTGTCTTTGTTTGGTTACTAGATCCATTTGTTCTAATAAATTAAAAATTTGTTTGACTCCTTTGCCGTTTTCCACAGTTTCACTTCTTTTTTTAAATAACTGAGCCTTTTCTTGAAGCATCTGAGCAAGTTGCTGGCTGTAATGCTGAGAATTTTCGGCTACATCTAAATCTAAATATTGTTTTGCTACAGAAGTTAATTTATTTGCTCCTTTTTGATACTCTAATTTAATCGTAAAGAGAGACGCAGACTCTTCTATGTAACGATGGTTTTCTAGCCTATGGATTTGATTTTCGGTTATATAAATAGTATCTATAAATTTTTGACAGTCTTGTTTTTCTATTAGAGCAACATCAGCGATCGCTTTTTGCGAGCCAACAAACCAAAGCTGAGGTGGTTTCAATAAAATATAAGAAATAAGTATTGTCAAGATAGCACTAAAAACAAACCATAAAAACAGAGAAAATACGGTAAAAACTTTCTTGAAAGAGTTAGATTTGAATCTTTTTTTCTCGATCAAAATCAAATCGATAATTTTTGAGGAAACTAAAAATAAAGTTATAATGAAGCTAAATATAGCGAATATGACAAACATAGATTAAAGTACACAAATTAAATATGGTATTATCAATACCACTTTCAATATATTAACTTGTGTAACTTCAAACAACAAAAGTCAACCATTCTTGAGCTTCTTGCCAACCCAATCCCTGACGTACTAATTCTGGCTCTTCTGTAGTAAAGTCGAGAATAGTAGAAACTTCAAAACCTGGCTCTTTTCCATGATCGACAATAATATCAACCAAATTTTCTAAACTATCAAATAATCTGGCTTTTTCAACACCCATTGTGGGAAATTCTCCGTCTTCATCGGGTAAATGGGCGGAAGTAGAAATAATCGGATTTTCCAAAGCTTGCAATAATTCTTGGCAAATCTGATGATCGGGAACGCGAATTCCTGTAGTCCTACGTTTAGGACTCATAACCAGTTTAGGCACTAGCTTAGTAGCAGGAAGTAAAAAAGTATAGGGTCCTGGTATGAGATGTTTCATGATCCGATAAGCGCGATCGCTGACTTGAGCGTAACTAGCAATATTAGAAAGAGAAGAACACAAAAAAGTCAAAGGTTTATCATTGGCTAATTGTTTAAGTTGTCTGACTTTTTGTAATGCAGATTTAGAGTTGAGATCGCAACCGATAGCATACACTGTATCAGTAGGATAAAGCATAACCGCCCCTTGTTTTAACTTTTGAGCAATCTGCTCAACTGTACGTTTTTGTGGGTTTTGGGGATGAAGCTCGTATAATGTTGCCATTTTTCAGTACTCTCGATAAATAATTGAAAATTTAATCCTTAATCTAATGACTAAAATTGCTTACTTAAAGTGTCCTACTGGTATTGCAGGAGATATGTGTTTATCTGCTCTAGTTGATGCGGGCGTACCGTGGGATTACTTAACTAATTCTTTAGCTAGTCTGGGTATTAGCGATGAATACGAGCTACTGCTAGAGCAAGTTTATCGTAATAGTCAGTTAGCAACTAAGGTTCTGGTTAACTTGCACCATGAGGAAACATCTCATCATCATCATGCTTCTGCAAGACATTTACCAGAAATTACTCAGATTATTCGTGGTGCGGATATTCCTGTAAGAGCCAAAGATTGGAGTTTACAAGTTTTCCAGCAATTAGCGATCGCTGAAGGAGCAGTTCATGGCGTTTCCCCAGACAAAGTTCATTTTCATGAAGTTGGAGCGACCGATGCCATTATTGATATTGTGGGGACTTGTTTGGGTTTAGATTGGTTGGGAATAGCAGAGTTATACTGTTCTGCTTTGCCTACGGGTGGAGGTACAGTAAAAGCTGCTCACGGAAGGTTATCTGTTCCTGTACCTGCCGTTTTAGAATTATGGAAGTTACGGCAAGTCCCCGTTTATAGTAATGGAATTGAAAAAGAATTAGTTACTCCTACAGGTGCAGCGATCGCTACTACTTTAGCTCAAGGTTTTGGCTCTCCCCCTCAAATGACGATTGAGAAAGTTGGTTTAGGTGCGGGTTCACAGGATTTAACTATTCCCAATATCTTGCAATTATGGATTGGCAATACAACCGCTCAATCTAGTCTCAAACAAGAAACTATTACGGTTTTAGAAACCCAAATTGACGATCTAAACCCTCAAGCGGTGGCATACACTTTAGAACGATTACTACAAGCAGGTGCGCTAGATGTCTTTACCCAAGGGATTACTATGAAAAAATCCCGCTCAGGTATTCTGTTAACTGTAATTTGCTTGCCGAACCTAACAGATACTTGTAAAGAAATTATCTTTCGAGAAACTACTACTTTAGGAATTAGAGAACGCATTCAACCAAGAAGTATTCTCAACCGACAAATTCACACGGTAAAAACCCAATATGGAGCAGTTAGAGTCAAAGTTGCTAACTGGGATGAATCTACAGACTTTCCAGCAATTAATATTCAACCAGAATACGAAGATTGCGCTAAACTAGCCCGCGAACATGATATTCCTTGGCGAACAATTCAACAAGCAGCAATTTCTCAGATCGGTAATCGGTTTGATTAGTAGTATTTTTTCTATCATTGAGTTAGACAATCACAGATTATCTCGATCCCGCTTGACGGGACTCCGCCGTGAAACGACGGAGACAGCACGTGACCGTTGGTCAATTTACCATTTATCAATCACCGATCCCCGATCGCTTCGCTGATGATAGCTTAAAGTGCGCCCATATTAGCTAAACCTAAAATAACCCCTGCGCCCAGCAAATGACCAAAACTGGTAGTACCCAACAGTGCAGGTAAACCCATCCCACCAAAAAACGAAGGAGACGGTAAATTAGGTTCTGCACTAGGGGTTTTCATTGTGTATTTGCCAAAAGCGATCGCAATAATATTGCAAACAATCATGACGATGGCTACTTTAGGACTCCACTCAACAGTAGAGGGAACAGAAGCAGCTGCTAGTAAAGTTAAATAAGTCAAACTAATTTCTCCTGAAAATTTACACTGTTTTAAATTGTTCACAATCATATTCTTTCAGGTAACGAACTTATTAAACGTTGTTGCAATATTTATTAATTTGGTAAAGTTTTTTATACAAAAATAGCTGATCCTCTAATTAATTGACTTATAAACATCTTTTGTGGTTTATCATTAGTTTAAAAATCGCGGGGCTGTAGCTCAGTAGGATAGAGCAAGTGCCTCCTGAAAAAAATCGGGCATCCTGTAGGGAAACTTCAGGTATGAATGTGGTCAAATTCAAGGAATCCTAAGTCTAGATAGTTTAGATAAGGTAATCTTGAGCCAAGCTCTATGTCACTCTGGTAGAGAAGGTGCAGAGACTAGCCGTAGTCCAGTAACAGAGAATTGTTATCGAGTAACAATGGATACGGCACAACGGCCACCACCTAAAGACTAATTTTTGTCTATGGTGAAGAGATAGTCCAGAGAGTAAGGAAACTTACACCAATCTGAAGCACTAGGTCGCTGGTTCGATTCCAGCCAGTCCCGCATCAATCTATCCTATACGCTGGCTACAATCTAACCATCAACCAATTACTTCAGATAACCAATTACACCCAAAATACACCCACTTACCTATTATTCCCATATAGTCAAACGGGTAAAAAAGAGTAATTTAAGCGACATCATAAAAACTTGATTTAAACTTATCTTTTCTGTAAAGTAAAAAAAGACCAGGCATTATACAACACCTAGTCTACGTCGTCAAATCTGATATTTACCCTGAATTATTAGCTAAGTACTCAATCAAATAAGTTCAAAACTGACTTTAGGAAATTAGTCAGTAAGCATAGAATACTGAACTTATAAATCAATTTGGTAGACAGTAGACATTCAGTAGACAAAGTGTCTACCGCTTTAAACTCTTACTGTATCTAAGTTTCAAGCATTTAGGTAGACAGAGTAGACAAAATATCTAAAGGTAGAGAACAAATGCCATTAAATACCAAATGCCAAATACAGTCAGTGAGGGGAAGAAAAAATTATCTGTTTGGAATAGGTGAAAAGGCAAGCTATCTGACAAAAGATTTCAGTCTGCACATAGGGCTTTCGAGATTTTTCGCGCTGGTTTAAATTCGTACTGTATTGTTAGGAGAAACGTTATAGATGCATTGTTGCATTATGGAATTGGCAAACTTTGGGTAATTGCGATCGCACTTTCTTGTTAGTTTATTGATAAACCTTAAAAGACTATATCATTGGCTTGATAGGATCGGAACAATATTAAACTTTGGAAATAATTACTACATCATTTTTACGTTTCTTTCCCCATAGTAGAACATTATTATTTGGTAACTAGCAACAAGGCGAATAAGTGAAATAAATTATGAAAAGCTTACTTATTATGGTTTCTGGTTTTTCTTGTACTGGTAAAACTACTTTAGCTAAAAAAATAGCCAAGCGTTATTCACTTCCGTTAATAAGTAGAGATGACATTAAAGAATCTTTATATGATTCTTTAGGTTATTCAGATAGAGAATGGTCTAAAAAATTAGGTATTGTCAGCTATGATTTGCTTTATTTATTTATAGATAAAATACTGGCTAACCAACAAAAAATAATTATTGAAAGTAATTTTAAGCCAGAATTCGATGAAGATAAATTTTTAAATTTAAAAAACAAATACCAGTTTAATTTATTGCAAATTCATTGTTATGCAACAACAAAAGTTATTACACAAAGATTTAAAAACAGAGCCATATCTGGTGTCAGACATCCTGGTCATGTAGATCACCTAAATAATGAAGAGATTAAATTAAATTTGAAAAAAGGCGGTTATGAAATTTTAAATATTTGCGATCTCACTATGAAAATAGATACAACTAATTTTAATTTAATTGATTATGAAAAAATATATAAAGCGATCGAGAAAAACTAAAAAGAGAGTCACAACTATCGTTGATTATACTAATATATAGTTCCTCGATTAATCACCATTTAGATCGATAATGAGGAGATTTAGATATTATATTTAATATCATCTTGTTTGATTGGGAATTAAAACGTCTAACAAAATAGGTAAATGATCTGAACCAATATTTTTACCAGTTTCCATATTAGTTACTAAAACTTCTTGACTTACTAAAAAATGATCTAAAGGAATAGCTAACCAAGATGTCTGGGGAAAATATATAGACTGAGTGGGTAAGATACCAAAACCTTGACGAGCATTCTTTAAATTAGAATTAGCAATCATAGATTTATATTGAGGCGACCACATAGTAATATTAATATCCCCAGCTATAATTACAGGTTTGTCTAGTTTTCCTAGTTGATTACCAATACCTTTTTCTAATTGCTCGTTACGAATTTGCCATCCTTCTTGACCATAATAAAATTGTGGATAAGCATGAGTAGCTACAAAAACAAAGTCACTTTTACCGACAGTTACTTGAGATATAACTAAACCACGATAAGTTCCATAAAGTTGAATTTCTGTATCTTTCAAAGGAAACTTACTATAAATTTCTATTTGTAATTTTTTAGCACTAAAGTGATAGGGAAATGTCTCTTGAAGAGCTAATAATTTTGCGTCCCACGGGGGAGTTGCTTCTAAAAAGATTGCAATATCAACTTTACGGTCTTGAGTGAATTTAATAGCATCATTGTAACGTTCGTTTTGATGTAAAACATTAAAAGCTAATACTCTTAGTGGCTCATAATTTGTATCAATAACTTGTTGCTGTACTTCAAAATACCAGGGTGCAATAATAGCTAAATTAAGTATTAAGCAAATTAAACTTAAACATAACCAATAGTAGCGACAGGTTAAGAGCCAAAAAAAGAAAGTGCAGAAGCTTAATAGTAAATACTGCAATTTGAAATTAGCTGTAACTTCTAAATAACGATTCCAATCACCCAAATACCCAGCAATAGACAAGAAAAAAGTTACAATTGAGAATAAGCCAAAGAAATAAATAATTAACCGATTAAATAGTTTCATTTTTTAGATTGAATAATTAATGATTATCTTTAGTTAAAAAGAAAAGCTTGAAATCTTAAATCAATTATCCATTAATAAAAACTATTGCTTAATACCAAAATAAGTTAAAACCAACTCTTGATCTCCTGTATTAATAATTTCATGATATTCTCCTGCTTCTACGGCAATACAAGTACCTTGAGTGAGAGTAAACTTTTGCTGATTAATACAAATTATGCCAGCTCCTGATTCTACAAAAAATACTTCACTCATATCCTGATGACAATGATTAGATGCTAATTGTCCAGGGGCAAAAGTAGCTTGAGAAAAGTTGGTCAAATGAGGTAAATCCCCAAAAGACAACATAACTTTTTTCTTGATTTCAGGATTGTGAGAAACTTCTTGTACTGTTAATTGATTGAGGTTAGTTATTTTCATTTTTATTTGATTATTAATACTTTTTTATTTTTTTAACAAAATAATCACTAAAAAATATAATATTTTTTTGTCTTTGGATTAATAAAATATTGTACCTTAAAATATAAAAAGTATTCTACAATATTACACTAAATTTTAATTGAGTATTGCATAAGATTAGGAATGACTATAAAAGAAGCCAGAAAAATCGATCATCAATATGAATCTGAACTGTTTTCTATTGATAATAAAATCAAGATAAATACTCCGCCTTACTGGTGGCAAAAATCAACTGATGCAGTTTTCTTGGCTATTTATGAACATCCAAAAATTATTGGTTTTGTCACCGTTACTCCGCCTTAAAAAGACGGAGCCTGCGGTGACCGTTGGTAATAGTAGGCTACGGAAAATTTAGCGATCGCGATATCCTCTCAGAAATTTGCGAAATATATGTAGCTCCAACCCACAGAAACAGCAAAAATTTTAAAAAGCTTTTAAAAAAGGCATCTTCGTATTTAGAATATCCTTGGGGATTTCAAGTTCTTGAATCAAATAATTACGCTCAATCTCTATTTGAGTATTCATTGACCAGATATGCTATTAATTACACAAAAAAACTCTCTCGAGATGGAATGACGACAGTATACAAGTATAGAGTTGTTCAAGAACATACTACATAACGAATCAACCATGCCAACAGTAAAATTTCAAGGAAAAACAATTAATTGTGAATCAGGAGCAAATCTCCGTAGAGTATTGCTAGCAAATAAGCTGGATTTATATAACGGTAACTCCAGATATATTAATTGTCGTGGCATTGGTAGCTGTGGGACTTGTGCAGTGGAAATTATCGGTGAAGTCTCTGAAGCCAACTGGAAAGATCGTGTCAGGCGATCGCTACCGCCTCATTCTCCCGATCGAAATCGCCGTCTTGCTTGTCAAACTAAAGTGTTGGGGGATATTGAAGTCATTAAATATGATGGCTTTTGGGGACAAGGAGAGCAAGCTAAGTAACAGCAGATAAACTTTTTTAACTACTGCATAAATACAAAATTCAGAATAATACGAAACCTAAATCTTTGCGTTATATTGACGAAATGATGAGATATTAGAGCAGATATTATTTTGAGTTCTCTAATTGTTCTAGTAATAGCTATTATAGTTATTCATTTTTATAAATTCACATTTTATTCAGTACTATGCAAAAGACCAGCGATCTTCATGTTATTGAAACAAGACCTCTTTTAAGTCCTGCATTCATCAAAAGCGAATTTCCTCTAAGTGAAACCGCAGCAACCTTAGTTAGTGATACCCGCGATCGCATTCGTCAAATTTTAGCTGGTGAAGACCAAAGAATGCTAGTAATTGTCGGCCCTTGTTCGATTCACGATGTTGATGCTGCTATGGAATATGGCGAAAAGTTGACTCATCTGCGTGCAGAACTGCAAAATGAGTTGGAAATTGTCATGCGGGTTTACTTTGAAAAACCTCGTACCACAGTGGGCTGGAAAGGTTTAATTAACGACCCCCATCTCGATAATAGCTACGATATTAATACAGGACTCAGATTAGCACGGAAACTATTATCAGACTTAGCTCATATTAACTTACCCGCAGCTACCGAACTTTTAGACCCCATTACACCCCAATATATTGCAGATTTAATTTGTTGGACGGCGATCGGTGCTAGGACTACAGAAAGCCAAATCCACCGTCAAATGGCTTCTGGTTTATCAATGCCTGTAGGTTATAAAAACAGTACTGATGGTAGTTTTAAAGCAGCGATTAATGCGATGTTAGCTGCACGAATTTCTCATCATTTTTTGGGAATTAATAATGATGGGTTAGCTAGTATTGTGAAAACTACAGGAAATCCTGACGGTCATTTAGTATTGCGCGGTGGTGGTGATGAACCTAATTACAACGGAGAAAAAGTTTCCGCAGCAGCTAATTCTCTGAAAAATAAGGCTTTAAATCACCGTTTAGTAATTGATTGTAGTCATGGAAATAGTGACAAAGACTATAATCGTCAACCTATTGTTTTAGAAGATATTGCTCAACAAGTTCTAGCTAGTGCGCCGAATATTGTTGGTGTTATGATTGAAAGCCATCTGATTGCAGGAAATCAAAAGCTAAAGGGCGATCTCTCATCTTTGGCTTATGGTCAAAGTATTACTGATGCTTGTGTTAACTGGGAAACCACGCAGAAAATGTTGCGTTCTTTAGGTAATGCTGTAGCTCAAGGTAGACCAAAAGTAAGACAAAACCCCGTATTGCAAGGTGGTTAGCAAATAATTTTTATTAATTATAAATACTAAATTTTGTTGAGATAGAGTAATCTATCTCTTTTTTTGTTCATAATACTCAAAAAAAAATTTCAGTAGTTCCACTGAATCTTATGAAAAATTTTAATAAGTCTTTAATTCTGTTTCAGTTCATTTGCCTAAAATAAGTAATTTTTGCTATTTATTTGAGCTTAAAAATCTTATACATAGTCAAAAAGATAAGTAGGATTTCGGTTTTTAACCATTGCAAATATTGATTAAATTTAAGAATAAATAAATATTTTAAAAGGAAAGATAACTGATAGTTGGCAACTTAAATTATTGTTTGAGAAAATATCTAATATTGATTAGTTTATTTTGTGACTTTACGTAATTAATTGCGCGAAGTCGCCCCTAAATTCCCCAAATATAAGTAGATAAACATGACTGTCCTATCCGATGGAAATCGCAATCAGCTTGGTTTAAAAATATCGGAAGATATCTTAAAAGAAATTTCGATTCCTAAATCACAACAATTATTAAAATCCGTAATAGATCAAACAGAATTGGCGATCGCTATTTTAGACGAGCGATTATGTTATTTAATGGTCAGCGATCGATGGTTGCAAGACTATAATTTAGTAATTTCTCAAGTAATAAATACTCATTATTCTGAGGTTTGTCTAGAGCAATTTTGTTGTAAACAATTAATTTATCAAGACTGTTTAAGTCAAGAAATTAGCCAGCAAATAGAGCAAAAAATCACTAATCAATATGGCATTACTCAGCAGTTACAGCTATCTACTTATCCTTGGCGTAATCAACAAAATAAAATTTCTGGCATTATTGTTTTTAGTCAGTTACAAAAAAATGAATTCGATGTCGAGCCATTTTTCGATATTTCATTAGATATGCTCTGCATTGCAGGATCGGATGGCTGTTTTAAAAGAGTAAACCCTGCATTTACTGAAGCGTTAGGATACTCTGCTTCTGAGCTTACAGCAAGACCTTTTTTGAGCTTTGTTCATCCAGAAGACATTAAAGCAACCTTAACCGAAATGGAAAAACTCAAGCAAGGAAGTGCTTCAGTGGCATTTGAAAACCGTTATTGTTGTCAAGATGGCTCTTATCGCAGATTACGCTGGATGGCTGCATCTTCTCAAAAAAATCACAATTTAATTTATGCTGTAGCTAGAGATGTTTCTCAATTTAATGATTTACAACAAAAATTATCTTGGCAATCAAAACACGATTCTCTAACTGGTTCATTAAATCGCCAAGAATTTGAACAGCAAATAAATCAAGTAATTGCTTTAGTAAAAAATACTAATGAACAACACGCTTTTTGCTATTTTGATTTAGATCGTTTTAAAGTTATTAATGAAATTTATGGTCATTTTGTAGGAGATTGTTTACTCCGTCAAGTTACAATTTTACTAAAAGGAAAACTTAAAGAATCAGACATTGTATCTCGTTTAGGGGGAGATGAATTTGGTGTTTTATTAAAAAACTGCTCTTTAAAATCAGCCGAAAAAATTGCTCATAAATTACGACAAGTTATTCAAGATTATAACTTCACTTGGCAAGATAAAAAAATTACTTTAGGTGCTAGCATCGGCTTGGTAACTATTGATAAAAATAGCGTTGATTTTAGTAATCTTTTAAGTGCTGCTGATACAGCCTGTTATGCTGCTAAAGAACAAGGACGTAATTGGGTTCGAGTTTATCATCCAGAAGATTGTGAACTAGCACAAAAAAGAGGAGAAAGACATTGGATATCGAAATTAAATTTAGCGTTAGAAGAAAATCGTTTTTGTTTATATTGTCAGAAAATAACCCCTTTACAAGTCAATTATGGTACAGATCATTACGAAATTTTACTACGCTTATTCGATAACGATGGTAATTTGATTCCTCCAATGGCATTTATTCCCGCAGCAGAACGTTATGATTTAATGCCTACTATAGATCGTTGGGTAATTAGTAAATTTCTTGATAGCTATCAAAACTATTGTCAATTAAACAAGACATCGAAATTTTGTGACA
>NZ_LR214008.1 GCF_900659865.1 Hyella patelloides LEGE 07179 | reverse complement strand
TGGGTTTTCACAAGGTACTACACCAGGGGAAATATCAGGAAAATTATTGGGGGATAAGCAACTTTCTAGAGGATTTTCCTGAAAACCAAAGTCAAGGGGATTTTCAAAGATATTTTCTAACAAACTATTAACATCTAAAATAGCAAAATCGGTTTCTGTAAGCGACTTATCTAGAGAATCAACCGCAGAATTTAGAGCGTTATTATGAGCATTGGTTAATAGAGTTAATCGATCTAATTGTTCTGGAGGGATGAAAGATCGACCTAAAGGAGTATTGGCTAAATTAATAAGGTTTGGTACTAAGATATGTTTTGCTCCAGCATCAGCTAATTGAGACAAAGAATTAGCAATGTTGTTAATCGGAATTGCGGGATTAATTAGTGTGCCACTATTCTGAAAAGCTTCTACATAATCATTTTCTCCCGCCCATAAAATTACCAGAGCATCTTCACTAATAGTTTCACCATCAAGAAAATTGATGAAGTCATTCACCTGAGTAGTCACACCAGGAAAAGAAATATTAGGAGAATCTCCCAAACTGTTAGTACCTGTTGTGGCACCACCAATGGCAAAATTAATACCATCTTCTGCATCCGTAAAACTATCACTATAAAAAGTGCTAGGATTAAGCTCTAAATCTTCCCCTAAATAATCTATCCAAATTTGACCATTGGAAAATCTGCCTTCATAGTACAAAGGAGATGGAGGGAACGTGCTACCTGTGATACCATAAACATTTCCCGCGTCGGAAACACTATTTCCAAAGACAAAAATTTGATCGAAATTAGAACTTTCAGCCTGTGCAAGTAACGAAAAACTACTAGCTATAATAGTGGTAGTAAGTAAAATAGAATACTTTATAAACATATTTTCTTAAGTATTTTGAGCATTTTGTATGCTAATTAAAAACTCCTCAAACTAAATGTTTAGGAATTGTAAACTAACTAAAGATTAGTCTATTTAAGATACTGAATGATATTATTACCGATTAAAGCGTTTAATATTTTAAAACTTCAATAAAGTAGAGAGGTCAAATAATGAAGATTCTGGTAGTAGAAGATGATGAAAGGATTAGTGATGCAGTGGTGGAATATTTATCCGATTCTCACTATGCTGTAGAAGCAGTATACGATGGACAATCCGCTTGGGAATTACTCGAAGTATTTAACTATGACATGATTTTACTTGATGTCATGATGCCGAATATGGATGGGATGACTTTATGTAGGAAATTACGGAAAAAAGGTCTAAATATTCCCATACTCATGTTGACAGGAAAAGATACCCTCAACGATAAGATAGAAGGTCTGGATGCTGGTGCGGATGATTATCTCATTAAACCTTTTGAACTGGAAGAATTATCGGCTCGGATTCGCGCTCTCTTACGTCGGGGAGCTTCTACCACTGCACCTATCCTAACCTGGGGTAATTTGAGTCTAGACCCTAGCACTTGTGAGGTGTTTTATGGAGAGAAATCTTTACCCCTTAGCCCCAAAGAGTATAAGTTGCTGGAGTTTTTCTTGCGTAATGGTAGAAGAGTTTTTAGTCGCGCCCAAATACTGGAGCATCTTTGGTCTTTTGAACAAGTTCCTGAAGAAGCCACTGTAAAAGCTCACATCAGAGGACTACGACAAAAACTAGAAGCCTCTGGCGCACCAAGCGATATTATTGAAACAGTTTATGGCTTGGGCTATCGTCTTAAAGAAAAACCAGAATAGGCTCAATTGTGCTGTTAATTTAATTTAGACAAGATGATGTTTCAAGGTTTAAGATGGCGATTACTTCTGTCTTACCTCACGGTAATGGCAACCATTCTCAGTGCTTTTGGGATGGGAGTTTATGTTTTTTTTAGTCGTAATTTGTATCGTCAATTGGACAAAAAACTGTTAACTCTCGCTCAATCTGCTGCTCCTTCGTTTGCGGAAGTAGAACAAAATGGTAGTGAATATCTCGATCAAGTTGATAAAGTACCCTGGCGAGATATTTTTAATCGCGATCGCCAAAGTTTAGAGTGGTTTGATGATGAAGCAAACTCTATCGGGAATAAAGGCTTTTCTCAAATCGAATTTAAGCCCCGACCTGGAGCGGTTAATATCCCCAAATATTTAGTAGATGTGCCAATTAGAGCCTACACGATCTCTGTGTTTAAAGACAGTGAAGTTCCCAATAAACCTACGTTAGAAGGCTATATCAGAGCCAGTCAATCTATTGAAGAAATTGAAACCGTACAACACCAACTACTCTGGGTTCTTAGTTGTGGCGGGATAGTCACTCTGATTTTAAGTGGGTTGGGGGGTATGTGGTTAACCCAAAAAGCCATTGAGCCTATCGAAGCAAGCTATTTTAAATTAAAACAATTTACTGCCGATGCTTCCCATGAATTACGAGGACCCCTTACTGCAATCAAGTTTTCGGTGGACATTATTCGCAATCATCCCGAACGCATTCATCCCAAAGATAGCAAAAAACTTACTGCGATCGCTAGTGCCACATCCCAGATGGGTCAATTAATTGAAGACTTATTATTTTTGGCAAGAACAGATAAAGAAGTTATTGTTCCCACTCGTGAAAAAATCGAAATCTCTCTTAGTGTAATTCTACAAAACTTGTTTATTCTTCTAGAGCCAGTAGCTCAAAATAAAAAAATTAGCTTAAAATCTCAGTTGACAGACAATTTAATTATCCTGGGGGATAAATCAAAGTTATCTCGCCTCTTTTCTAATTTGATACATAACGCTATTCAATACACTCCCGAAGGTGGAATTGTTACGATAGAACTCAGTAAACAAAATCGTCATGCAATGGTGAATGTTAGAGATACAGGTATTGGCATCGCAGAAGATCAACTACCCAATGTATTCGACCGTTTTTGGCGAGCAGATAAAGCTCGCTCTCGTCGTGAGGGTGGGACAGGTTTAGGACTGTCCATTGCCAAAGCAATTGCAGTAGGTCATGGTGGTAGAATTAATGTTACCAGTAAACCTAACGTTGGTAGCTGCTTCCAAGTACGAATCCCTCTGATAAATCGCTCCAATACTCCAGGGAAATACTGATTTTAATTAAGCTTTTTGTACTCTTATCTATTTCTTCACATTTCTCCTTTACTCTCTGATTGAGCAGGGTCAAAAACGACACTTGATCTGTATTATAAAAAATATAAAAAATATCACAATTAATCAGCTATCAGAAGCTTTCTAGGGAGAATCGAGTTCAAATGCAGAAGCAGCTAAATTTGAGTCCAGTAGACGTTAATCCAGTAGACGTTAATAAAGAACCTCAATTAAACATTCAATCCTCCATAGAAACTCACATTGTAGAAAGAGAGGATATTTTTTATTCTAGAGGACGCAATTTAGCTAAGGCAGTATACAAGGAAGTTTGGAATACAGAAAATTTAGTAGATGGCAATGATTACGGAATAGTTGTCGCTTGTAATGGCAAAGTTTTAGGTAACGCAAACATTCAAATCAAAAGACCTGGTAAACTGCTCAAAAGCGAAGCTTTTTTTGGCGAGTCCCATTGGAAAGATTATTTTGACGCTTCGGATTACGAAATAGCAGAAATCTCTGCTCTGGCTGTCTCTCAGGATGCACCAGCAGAAATGAGAAGACCAATCATGATGATGTTAATTGTCGGGATTCAAAATCTTTGTCGCATGATGGGAGTCAAGCAAATTGCTACTGTGCAACACGATTATTTGATTCGCATTTTAACTAAAAGCCTCAACTTGCCTTTTTACAGAAATCAAAAAATCGAACAACCCCAAACTAGCGATCTTCCTGACGATGATTACTGGAAAAGAGTTAAACCCCCTGCTCTATACTATCTAGATCCTTTAGGACATGAAGGTACTACGGCTTGCTATTCTTTCTTAAACTATCTGAATATGTCTGGAACACACACTGCTTTTTATCCCAGACTAAAAAATGTTCACAAGTTAAGTTACGCTGCTTTCTGCAAAGGTTCAACAGAAAATAAAAACTAGAATAATTGATTTTAGAACAATACCAAATCCGAGTTTAAAGTTTAAATACCCGCTTTTAGTTAAAAGTGTAAAATGGATTAAAAACCTTCTGCTCATTACCCCTCAACAAAACCTTTAACTGGTGAATCTCAACAAATTTTAGTATAATTTGAGTTAATTTCATTTTTTAGTCAAATCAATCTTCATTTCTCAAATTCAAATTATCTTACTGCGCTTTTCAGTTGAATAAACCACGCGACTAAACAATTTCTGTTTCCTGTTCCCTAAACAGATTAGTGTGGTATACCAAATCAGAAACTGCTGTAAGTAGGTTATTTTGTATTTTTCCACTTGTGTATTGTTGCTAATATATCTTTAACACTAAAAGTTTCAGTATTAATTTCCGTTACATCAATAAAGAGGTTGTCATACCTTTTTTGTAGTTTGTTGAATATGCGAGTTAAGTCCTCTATTTTCAAACCTAAAGATAGTAGAGGTTCATTTTTATCTGAACATTTGAGGTTGTAATCATTTGACAATAACTCTTGAATATATGTCTCTACTTGCTCTATTTCTGGAAGAGGAATTGGGTAAGTTTGTTGTTCGATACTTTTAATTTTTCTAGCAGGTATACCACCCCAAATTTCATTAGGAGGAATAATAGTACCAGGTCTTACTACAGATTTATTTTGAACTATAGAATTATCGCCAATTTTAACATTTGGCCATACTATAGCTTCTGCGCCAATAAGAACATTATTGCCAATGTCTACTTTTCCCAAAAAGGTATTAGTCGAGTCAGGAGTATAATGACCAAATATATTGCAATTCCAACCAAGTAAAGTGTTTTTACCAATAGATACTAAGTAAAAATCAGGAATTGAATCAGGGGAACTTTGAAGCACACTAACATCGATTTTTGCTCCTGCTATTTTATAAAATAAATATGCTGGAAAAGGAAATATTATAATCCATCTTGCTGGAGTTCTTTTGATAAACTTATTAAGAGCAGCAAGTATCTGATACTTAAGATAATCTTCTTGGGTAGTTAAACGCCCTAATTTTGGTTTAGGAAGTAATCTAGTGCAAATAGCACCAAGCAGCAAAATCATTAAGGGATAAATATAAAAACTAATAAGAATACTAAAGGAGACTAAAATTATATTTCCTGTTTTCCCAAGTTGAATTAATAATATAGCTGGAATTAGAAAGGATATAAAATTAATTGATAATTCTAATCCTAGATTAATAGGAAATCCTAGAGCAAAAACTTGACTTACACTTTCTTTATTTTTTGTATTCATAATCATTTTTTTTAAAATTATAAGCAAAGTTATAAATTATCTGTTTAATAATTTTTCTATTCGCTTGAGAATAGTCTCTTTTGCCTCAAAAGAATCTAGTTTTTGTTGAAATTTTTTGGTTGCAGCTTTAGTTATTGAATCATTAAGTAAGTGCAGAGTCTTTTTAACAAGAGCATCTATCTTTAAGCGAGAAGGACGGAAAAAGTAGCCTAGTTGGTTGC
The DNA here is from genome assembly GCF_900659865.1 of Hyella patelloides LEGE 07179. Classification (GTDB taxonomy): domain Bacteria; phylum Cyanobacteriota; class Cyanobacteriia; order Cyanobacteriales; family Xenococcaceae; genus Hyella; species Hyella patelloides. The sequence goes on along the minus strand of NZ_LR214008.1, from coordinate 5,420 downwards.
GTGCTAAAGCCTCAGCATAAAAATGTTGATTGGCATGGGCGGGTAAAGGTATCAGTGGAACTCCGCAGGATAAAGCTTGGTAAGTACTCATTGCTCCACCAGGATAAACCATGACATCTACTTGGTAAAGTAGTTTGTTTTCATTGATAAAATCAAAAATAAAAAGATTTTTATTATCTATTGTTAAGTCAAAATTTCGTTTGCCACGGGAAACAATCACCTGCAAATTTTGCTCCAGCAACTTTTGGATGTAGGATACTAGAAAATCTGTAGGCAAGGATTCTTGAGTACCTGGACAAATATAAACTGTTTTTTTGTCAGTATCAAGTTGGGAAAGTTCAAGAGGTAATGGTTCATGACGTTCCCACAGCATAGCTCCCGTGTAAATATCTCCTGGGCGAAGAGATTTAATAGGAACTAGATCGGGATGATCGCAAATGAGACAGATATCTCCTTGACTAGCATAATCAAAAAAAGTGGGTAATGGTTCTAGCCCATAAGCTACAGATGCTTCTCTTAGAGAAATAGAAATGTTTTTAATTGTTTGTTTATTAATTAGCTCGCCGATTACAGTTTTCTGAGCAATAAAGTCAAGCAACCAAAGGGGAGCAAAGCTAGGTTTTGCAAAGGGGTCGGGAACAGTTTTATCAGGAACAAAGTTGACATGACAGGTTGCTTCAGTTAATCCTACAGAAGGGATGCCATATTTTTTGGCTAATTGTAGAGCAGTAAACCGAAATTCTGATATAACTAATTGCGGTTGAATGCGCTTTAGCAGTGAGTCGTCCTGCTCAAAATATTGAACCAAATCTTTGGTTTCATACATCATTTTTCCTTGGCGCAAACGCTGATAAATAGCTTTTGGCTCTGCAATTTTGAGACTGATAGTTTCAAATTCTTCAGCCTGAAACAGAGAAGATGATGAATCGGGACAAGCAACTAATATAGAATAATCTAGTTGCTTCAGCCATCGTGCAAAGATTAGAGAGCGGGCGATATGAGCATAGCTAATTCCTTCAGAAAATATTAGTAAGGGTTGGTCAGTTTTTGTGATTTCCATAGATTCACGCTTTTCAGGTTTGTAATTATATTGTTGGATTACTGTAGATACCTATTTTTTAACTATACATTTCCATAAATCTATTCTTATCAGGGTCATATTTTTATTTTGTATCTATTTTGTATCTATTTTGTATCTATTTTTTGACTTTTTTTGGGAACTATATTAGTAAATCGATAATCTTCTTCGATTTTACCGAGTTACTAAATGCTATTTTTTTTCAATGACTACCACAATCGAGATAGATCAATCAAAACTTAATTTCCCAATTATTGTATCCCTAACTATTACTCATTTAGGAGTATTGTTTGCCCCTTTTACTTTTAGTTGGTCGCTTTTAGCACTTACTATTTTTCTTCATTGGCTGACTTGCGGGTTAGGAATAACTCTCGGCTATCATCGTCTTCTGAGTCACCGCAGTTTTAAAACACCTAAATGGGTAGAATATATCCTCACTACTTTAGGGACTTTAACCATTCAAGGAAGTCCTATCGATTGGGTGGGATTTCATCGCTTACACCATAAATATTCTGATACTGCACAAGATCCCCATAACAATGAAAAAGGTTTTTGGTGGAGTCACATATCATGGATATTACATCAGTCTCCTTCAGAAGAAAAAATTAGAAAATTGACTGGCGATCTTAATGGCGACCCCTACTATGAATTTTTACATCGCTTTTTTCCTCTATTTCAACTAGCGTCAATTGTTTTCTTTTACTTAGTTGCGGGATGGGGTGGTGTTGTTTGGGGTGTCTTTGTGCGCTTGGTTCTTACTTATCACAGTACATGGCTGGTTAATAGTGCTACACACAAATTCGGCTATCGCAATTTTGACTGCCAAGATAGTTCTGTCAATTGCTGGTGGGTAGCTGTTTTGACTTATGGAGAAGGCTGGCATAATAATCATCATGCTCATCCCCATTCGGCTCGTCATGGATTGAAATGGTGGGAACTTGATTTAACTTGGACTGCTGTTAGAGTTCTTGAATTATTGGGTTTAGCTTCAAATATTCGGACTTATAAAGCTTGACCATAAATTAGGTGTGGTATTGAACTTTTTGACTTTACTCAACCTGTCATACAAAACCATAATCAATTATTGAAAGTCTTGCATAGCAAGACTTTTTTTTATGAATTTAATTTTGTGCTGTTTCTCACAAATACAGCAATAAAAAAAATATTAAAACTCCGATGTTTTTTTCTGGGAATACTACCCAGAGCGTCTGTCGTCGATATTAATCATCACACTTGATGGGACGAGAGTTCTATCGCCACAGTATGTTAATTGGTTGGGATAAAAAAACTATTGGCGTGGAAGTACAATGAACCAAGAAATTAATTTCTTGGCTTAAATATTAAGTCCGTTTAAACGGACTTGGGATGTCAGACGGAGAATTTATTCTCTGGCTACTCTGGCTATTGAGAATGAAATAGCCCTGTTGCTGTACCTCGCACCCTACTGTGTTTTTGATCGACAATAATTGAAATCGAAAGATAAGTAAGTCAACCTACCTTTCTTCTGAGAAACAAAATCTACTATAAACCACTTATCGGTAAAACCATTAAACCTTGTAGAGACGCGAAATTTCGCGTCTCTACACAAATATTGCATGAATGGTTTGATAATCGGATTTAGTATTACATAGGGTTTTTATACTAAAAGCAAAAAGCAGTAACGCCACAAAATATGACCCTACCGCAATTGATTTCGATATTTAAATCTGAAAATTAATCAGGCTGTTAGAACAATCACAACAGCCTAAAAAATACTCTTACACAAACTTACTTTTTCTTGCGAGCAAGTACAAAAGCTCCGCCAAGACCAACTGCCAATAAACCCAATAAGTTGGAAGCTTCAGGAATATTTTCATGCTCCTCTCCTTCTACTACCCAGTTGCTAGACCAAGTACCAGGGTTGAATTGGTCGGGTGTTTCACCAGGCTCATCAAATAAAGCTCGAGTTTCAGCGATGCTTAAACCTGCAAAGTCAACACTAAAAGTTCCTGTCCCAAAAGACACATCATTAGAACCATCAGATAAATTGATGAAATCTCCCGTAACACCTAGGGAAACAGTAGTTCCAGTACCATCAAATGTGTATTCTGGAAATTGAAGACTTGTTAATGTAACAGAAAATGCATTGTCCAGTACGATGAAGTCTGGAATAGGATTATTAATCAGATCCACAGTGTCCGCGAAAGGTAGGTCTCTAATATCACCAGTTTGACCTACAAAGGCTGCAAAATCGTTAGAGCCATTGAAAGGATTAGCGTTTAGTTCAACGACAGGACCAGTGCCACCTCCTTCAGGAGGAACGAAATCCAAGTCCGTTAGGGGTCTTGTAGGATCTGGTGCATTAGGATCTACGTCACCAACAGTAATACCAGTTCCAGTGAAAACAACACCTGTTTGCTCTCCCCCAGGAGTTGGGCTTGGGGGGTTGATTCCGACTCTACCTTGAAGAGCAGCAGCCTGGGCAGCACCAGCCCCAGATAAAGTAGCCACAGAAGCTACACCCAGAGAAATATATGTTCTAAGACCCATTAATTTTATGTACTCCGAATAAGTTATTTTTACTAATATGAGTTTCGAGAAATGTCAGTGTAAACCCTCAGAAAAGGGATTTTACGTAAGTACCTTCAACATAATAAACATAATAGTCTCTGATTACCAAAATAGACAATAGTAAAGGGCAATTTTTCACAGAAACTTCATCTCTTTTTTAAGTTATTGCCAATATTAATAACTAATAACCTGAATTTGTATTTTTTTCGATACAAAATTGTATTGTGAATTACACATTTTTAGTAAAAAAATTTGTTGAAGACTTTACAATTTTTGAGAGAAGATGAACGTATATCTCAAGGTAGACAAAATTAGTCTCTAGATTACGTGACAAAGGAATTATGGAGGAAAAGATACTTCCTATAAGCGAAACTATTATCTAGTAGAAAATTAAATTACTTATTGATATCATGCAGAAAATTCAATGAAGCACACAGCAGCAAGATTGGGTATTGGCGGAGCGGTAGGCAGTGGTAAAACTGCTTTATTAGAATGTCTAATTCCTTTATTAAAAGATCGGGAAATAGAAGTGGCAGTGGTTACTAACGATCTTTTAACAACTGAAGATGCCGATCGCTTGAAGAAAAAAGCAATCTTACCTGACCGTAGAATTACGGGCGTAGAAACTGGGAGTTGTCCTCACACAGCTATCCGTGAAGACCCTACCATGAATTTACTGGCTATTCAAGATCTAGAGTTACTGTTTCCACAGTTAGATTTAATTTTGATTGAAAGTGGCGGGGATAATTTGGCATCAACTTTTAGTTACGATTTGGTGGATGCTTATATGTTTGTCATTGATGTGGGTGCAGGGGATGATATTCCTCGCAAAAATGGCCCAGGCTTTGTGGGTGCAGATTTGACAGTCATTAATAAAATCGATCTTGCTCCTTATGTGGGAGCAGATTTAGATGTCATTCGTCGAGATACGGCTATTTATCGTCAAGGTAAACCTGCGGTTTTTACCAACTGCAAAACAGGAGAAGGCTTGGAAGAGGTTATGGGTTTTATTTTGCAGAATGTTTTGTTTCATCAAAAATGAATGCGACACATCCCGTAGGGGCGTTTCGCGAAACGCCCCTACCCAAAAATTATCTGTGGCAGCCATTATTTGATTCGGTATGACAAATTATTTCCTTCAATGTTAAATGAAGTGGCAGAAAATCAAAACTTACAGGAATATTCAGCCTTAGAACTCAAACTGAGGTGCAACTCTTGGGGTAAGACGGTAATTACTCACCAGTATCAAACCCATCCCATGCGAATATCCCGTCCTTTTCGTTTGGATCGAGATAATCATAACCGTGCTTATATCTATCTGAGAAATAATTCTCCTGGTTTGTTTGCTCAAGACAATTTAAATATCTCTCTGAGTTTGGGAAAGAATAGCCAATTCTATCTGACAGAACAATCAGCAACCAAAGTGCATCCGATGACCAAAGGAAGTACAGCAAAGGTTAACTATAATTGGAACATAGCACAACAGGGAATAGTGGAGTTTGTTCCTGAGCCTTTAATTCTTTATCAAGATAGTGCTTTACAACAAACCACTAAAATTGAGATACATCCTACTGCTAGTTTATTTTGGAGCGATATTATTTTACCTGGAAGGTTAGCAAGGGGTGAATGTTATCAATTCCGTTATTACGATCATTATTTAGAGGTTTGTTCCGATTTGGGAGAACTTTGGTTTAAAGAACGAATGTATTTAAAGGGTCAAGATAATCAATTTTGTCACAATGAGTTGTTTGCTAGTTTTCCTGTATTGGGAAATGCGATCATAATTATCCCC
>NZ_LR214007.1 GCF_900659865.1 Hyella patelloides LEGE 07179 | reverse complement strand
CCATCGACATCCAGTAATCAAAATGTACAGCAATGTATTTCAAACATACCTAAAGGGTGTGGTCGGCATTCCTCGCGATCAGGCGGAGCCTGGCACTGCGTGATCGCTTTTCGGAATTTTTCTTTTTAGGAAAAATATCTTGAAATAGCTTCCACTCTAGGTCATTTAATCCCTCAAATTTGCCTGGCATCTTCAGTCGTTTAGTTACAACCTTCTTATTTTATCTATTATTAGTGGGATAGGTTCATCGCTTTTCAACTCCGATTTCAGATGTATTTCATTTGTGTGGCTGATGGATGTGGGATATAAGATGAGGGTTGTGAGAGTAAAGAGAACAGCGATCGCAAAAGATTACCATAATAAAACAAATAGATTATTTGTTCTGCCTTTTTTTTTACTTTTCAAGAACTATTAACCACTGTTTAATCTATCACTTTAGTCGTAGATAAATATACTTAACAGGTCAGCGAAAGTTAGAGACTATTTACCTCTTTCGTTGAGGTTTGATTTGAGACGTTTTTCAGATGTTTATCGCGATCGAGTTTTCTAAGATTGAGTTAAGAAAGTTGTTAAAAGGAGAAATAAATAAGAGATCGCGCTTTAATTAAATTAAATTCAGACTTAATTATTCACCTGAACAAATACCTGAATTTTTCCTCTGTTACTGCTTAAAAGCTAGAAGGATAATTTCAATAAGTTTTGAGCTTTTAAAGTAGTAGTCAAGTTTTTCCATTGAGAGCATCCGCAAGAAGCTCAACAAAATAAAATGAGATACCAAGAGCAACTAACAACAATGAATACCGAGCTAAATTCAGGGGATGTTTTAAAATCTCACTATCGAATTTTACATCAGTTGGGTCATGGAGGCTTTGGTCGTACTTACTTGGCAGAAGACATTAATCGTTTTAACGAACGCTGTGTTCTTAAAGAGTTTGCACCTCGACTTCAAGGAACGTTTGCTCTCTCTAAAGCACAAGAGCTATTTGAGCGCGAGGCGGGAATTCTCTATCGATTGCAGCACCCACAAATCCCTAAGTTCCGCGAACTGTTTCGCTATAAGTATCAAGATAAAGGACGTTTATTTTTAGTACAGGATTATGTTGAGGGGCAAACTTATCATGCTCTTTGTCGCGATCTCGCTCAAGAAGGCATGAAATTTAGTGAGGTGGGAATTAAGCATTTATTAAAGCAAATTTTGCCCGTTTTGCAGTATATTCATGCGATGGGAGTAATTCACTGCGATATTTCCCCCGATAACATAATTTTACGTAGCGCAGATCGATTACCAATGTTAATTGACTTTGGCAGTATTAAGGCGGTCGAAAACAAGGCACAATCTCAATTGATGGGGGCAATTTTCACTACAGATTCATTATCTCTGATTGGAACGGCAATCGGCAAAATTGGCTATGCTCCACCAGAGCAAATAGAGCGAGGGATTGTTTTTGCTCACAGTGATTTGTACGCTTTAGCTGCAACTGCGGTGGTGCTGCTGACGGGTAAAAAACCACAAAGACTAATTGAAACCAATTACAAAATAGTAAAAGTTAGTGTCGCCAACATTTTGTGATTTTTAAATTTAGTATTGCCTGAAAAACTTTATTTATCTGGAACTCTCCCCATGTTACAAGAAACTACAGTTAACGGAAATATGTTGATGAATTTAAATCATTATCAGTATGAAGATCGAAGTAAAAGTAACAAACTTACAATTGATATCAAAGCAAAAATTCACAAGCTTTCCGAGCATCCAGTCTATAGTGAATTAACTTCGATAGCTAAAATTGAATGTTTTATATCATATCACATTTTTGTTTATTGGGATTTTATGAAGTTACTTAAATCTCTACAGAACAAACTTATTTTAGCTTTACAAGGACAATTTATAGAATGCAATGATAATAATAAAAAATTGATTAATGAGATTATCTTGAGTCGAGAAAGCGAGCTATATTCTTATGGAGAACTCAACGAAGATTTTGCTATTTATCTTCATTCTATGGCAGAAATAGGAGTCGATCCTTATTTTCTTTGGTCTTTTTTGAAATCAGAAGATAATTTACATTTACTTAAACCAGGAATAAAAGAGTTAGTGGCATTTAACTTAAAGATTGTTCAATTAGCAACTATAGAAGAAACAGCAGCAACTTTTTTCTTCGGACAAGAACAACTTACTTTTTCAGTACTACTAGCAATCATTAAAGTCTTAAAACAAGAAAACAAAGAATGTTCGAGCTTGATTAGTTATGCCGATAAAACAATCCAGAAAAACAGTAGTAACTCTGAAATAATAGCTTTTAAAATACTCGATTATCTTTGTCAAAATGAAATCTCAAAAGTTCGAGCATTAAAGGCTGGATTAAAAGCAATAAATTACAAGAAAAAACTTTGGGACTATGCTCTGGCAGAAATGACGGAAATTAGCTAATTATTTCTGATTTTAATCAATTAATAGTGTTCCCTATTTAATAGGATATTGGGCAATAAATTAATCGCTATTTTTGAGTTACAAGAAAAGCAAATGTATAAGTCAACTTGGTTATCAATATTACAAAATGTCATTTTTGAAGCGATCGCTATTTTACTGATAGTTGCTAGTGGTATGGAAACGGGAAATATGATCTCTGATTGTTTGCTGTTTCTGTTTTATTCGATGCTACTAAGATTAACTTGGAATAGTGCAATTGTTATTCATGGCTTGGGACATACATTTGCGATCGCTGTTATTGACCAGCAATTATCTATTTTAAACCTGACGAATATTCTTGAACACAGAAGTATTAAAACTGTTTTCCAGTCATTACTGCCTTTTAGCAACATATTCATTCCTTTTCTAACTACCTGTAGCGACTTTCCATATCTCGCAGTCGGTAACTCTACTCAAGTAAGAGTCAAAGCATTAGGCGGTATCTTATTTAATTTTTTATTTGTGGCGATTACAGTTTTCTTCCATCCCAGTAATTTAATTAGCCAAACTTTTATAGTTGCAAATCTACTAATTGCCCTATCTTCCCTTTCAGACATAGATGCGTTAGTAACAGGAGTAGCAGATTGTTTTTACTGTGGAAACTTCGGCTTAATAGCTCACCGCCAGCCCGATGATGGAAATGAGCTTTTACCTGCCAGAATTGTGGAAATGGCGCAAATAATGGGCAGAGAAACCGAAATTCGGGGCGAACAAGCTGGTGGCGGATTGGTTTTAGCTCGTGATGAAGAGCAGATTGTTTTTGTGGGGAAAAAAGTAGTTAAGCGTAAAAGAGATAATTTAACCCAATCCCTAGAAGCAGCCTTTGCACCTATCAGACAAAAAGCGATCGCATCTGACATTAAACCCTTAGAATCATTAGTAATCGGAGCATGGCATTATCGTTATGCTACCAGTGGTACTGCTCCTTCGGAATTGGAAACCCATTGGCATGAATGGATGGGTGCTAGGAACGAAAATGTCTGGCAATTTATCGATCGAGAATGGGTATGTCAAACTAAAAATGTCAATCATCGCATTACCCACAACGGCGATTTTGATGCTTGGGAGCTTTTTGGTCAGGAAGTTGATAATCTTACTTTAGGTTTATGGTTAGAAAGAATTTTACATACTCCTAACGCCACTGAAGGCGATTCCCCCAAAATTGCGGGTATGATGGATTTATTAATTACCAAAGGAATGTGGTATGCTTCTTCACGATTAGCTTATCAATTAGCGATCACGCAGTGCCTCGCTGTAAGCGAGATCGCGAATTCCCTGGAATCGGCATTCCCTTCGGTAGAAAATTTAACCAGTTGGACAGAAATTTTTGAGAGTATTTTTGCTGAGCTATCCCATTCTCCAGAGCCAGATTCTCTCTATTTTCCTCAATATTTAAATCGTTTAGAAAATAATATTTTACAAGCCATTAGCGATCAAACCATAATCGCAAAATGGTCAGAATCACAAAGAACCGCTTTTGTACAAACGGCAATTGAAGCTTTCTTTCACAACGATTTGTATCGCGCCACCCAAATATTTATCTCAAGAGCCAAAGGAAGTTTCGGTTTAGTTACCGTTTCCACTTTAGAAGAATCCCAATTAGTTCTCGCTGCTAAAGGACAACCAATAACAATCGGGTTTAATTGGCAGCAAAAATACATGGTTTATGCTTCCGAACCCGCAGCCGTAGATCGTGTTTTAGCAGACGTTTCAGGTTCTTCTCGTTTGGATTTGAATCCCCAAGCAGGAGAAATTGCTCAAGTCAGTGCTGAGGATATTACTATCTACTCGTTAAAAAAACAAAGGGAACTCAAAGCCTCAGAATTAGAAAATCGCTGGATTTCCCTGAAACATCATCCCCATTTACCATATGTTAAATTTTCCGAGTCTGAAAACCAAGACCCTGTAGAGAGCGATCTTCAATCAATTCCCAGGGTGTTGGCTGAAATTAAAACTTCGTGGCAAAATTCCACCTCTCTGAATCGTCAAAGTGCAGATTATTTAGTTCATCTCTTGACGGAAAAAGTCCAACGCTTTGAGCAAAAGCAGCAAAAAATGTTTCAAGCTGGATTAATGAGTCAAATCCGACCCACGCCTACTGTGGATTTACTGATTACTGGGGAAGAAAATAGTCTCTGGTTAGGTGAAAGATTCGCGCAAAATTTAAAAACCGTTTTTCCTTTATTGAATGTTGTAACGATCTCTGCTAATGAAGTCCTACAACAGTTAAGCCAAAACCTGAACCAACTTTGTTTGAATAAAAACTCCCTCGTCCTGGCAATTACTCAATCTGGTCAAACCTTTTCCACCGTACAAGTGATCGATACTTTTGACCATCTGTGTGACCAAGGAGTTATCGGCGAACTGTTTATTCTCACAGGAGAGTTGAGCAGTTTTATCAATTCAACCCAAGGTAACGGAGGAGTTACAGCAATTTTGCCCTCCTCATTTCTCGACAATCCCCACCGCCACAGAATTTTTATTAATGGTAGTGGACGCAGAAAAGCCGAACCGAGTACTGTAACCGTTGCTGCTGCTGGACAGACTCTTACAGAGTTATTGTTCTATCTTGCCCAGCAGATGAAAAATAATTTTCCCGATTCAGAGCCTTTTGGGATGAATTTGACCTCAGAAAGTTTGCTGGTTTTGGCAATGATGAAGGATGATTTTCTCAATAAAAATGTCAGACAAATTATCGGAGTTACTGCTAGGGGAAAACCAATTAAATCGGCAATTAGGCAAAAGCTGGTTCAAGGTGGTCGTCATTGGGGGCTTCATGTTACGGAAACTCCTCTAGCTTGGGCAATTCACGCTTTCTATGTCTTCATAACTGTAGGATGGGTAATTCCTTTTGGCGAGACTCTTCCCTTAGTTAAGACATCACTGGGACTAATTTTTAACCTAGCTAATTTACCTCAGAGCTTATTGGAAGCGGTTTCACCCGTAATAACCTTGGCAGATATTGCCATCTATATCTTTGGTTCTTGGTTTTGGACTTTGTTAATTCGTTATTTTCAAGGTCGGCAACTATTAGCACGGATGGGTAAAAGAACTCTGGTTATTGGTGATGTACCTTGGGTCAACCAATTATTACAAGCTTATATCAGTAAACTCTTTTCCCTTAGCTATGGTATTGCAACTATAGAAGTACACGGGAGTAATCCCCAGAATCATTTTTTACACGCTTTTGGACATCGAGTAGTTAGGGGTACTTTGATTTTTCTCGGTGTACCTGATGGAAGACGCAGTAAAAAACTGCAAGAAGCGGAAAATGCAGTGCTAATGACAGGAAAACAAGCCAACGGAGTGAGAAATATTAATGTCGGACCAGAGATCGTGGTGATGGGTCATCATGATGCTGCGATCGCTGATAAAGGTTTTAGCGATGCCATTATTTTAGATAGTAATGATGATGCTATCTACTTCAGAAATTCCACTGTCACCGAGCAAAAAGAACAGATTGAAGAGTTAAGAGAATCTTGTTTTGGTGCGTTTGAACGCCTGTTAGCCAGTTATGTATTTTTCTGGGCGTTAGCCAAAAAAGTAGCGAGTTTTCCCTTACTCAAATACGAATATTGGAAATCTCAAAGTCGAACCAAAATCATGACTACTGCTTCACCTGTGGCGGGATTGAATTTAAGCAAATTGTTTCACAAAAATCGATTATATCGAAAAATTAAATTTAAAAAATATACAAAAAACAACTGAGATAGTTCTGACTAATTCTTAAAACCGATTAAAAAAATCATTCATCCCGAAACAATACCTGAATTTCACCCCTAGAACTGACAAAAAAACAGAGGTAAGATACTGACACATTACCAGATAGTTTAGTAAGGAGAAAACTGATGAAACGTTTAATAGTTTGTTGCGATGGCACTTGGCAAAGCCAAGATAACAAAGTTGCCACTAATGTACTTAAAATTGCTCAAGTAACAAAAACAAAAGGAGAAATTAAAGAAGAAGAGGAGAATAAGCTAGAAAACGAGATTCATCAAGCAGCAACCATAAAAGGTAAAGATAAGAATAATGATGAGCAAAAACAACATATTCCTCAAATTCTTTACTACGACCAAGGAATTGGTGCAGTTCCTGACTACGACAAAAATACCCAAAAAAATCTCATAGATAAAGTTGTTATTTATTGTAAACGTAGTGTCTATCGTCCGCTAAAAATATTTGGAGGAGCTTTTGGCTTAGGAATTGATGAAAAAATTGAAGATGCTTATATTTTTCTTTGCCTAAATTACGAGCCTGGCGATGAAATATATTTATTTGGTTTCAGTAGAGGAGCTTATACAGTCAGAAGTTTGGCAGGTTTGATTAGCTACTGTGGGCTACTTCAACGCCCTGATATTAATCATACTGCTGAGGCTTATAGAATTTATCGCATTAAAAACGAGAGTCGAGAACAAAAAGCTGAAAATTTTCGCAAAAAATATGAGATTGAAAAACCCCATATTAAATTTCTTGGCTGTTGGGATACTGTAGGGGCTTTAGGTATTCCCAATGTTATACCCTGGCTTCCAATTGACAGAATTTTTCAAAGAAACTTAAGATTTCACGATAACAAACTTAGTTCAATCATTAAAAATGCCCGACACGCGATCGCCATAGATGAAAAGCGATCGGCTTTTGAAGTCACAATGATGGAATCAGAAGATGGTTTTAAGGGAACGTTAGAACAAATGTGCTTTCCAGGAGATCATGGGTGCGTTGGCGGTGGTACAGATGAAATGATAGAGCTATCAGATAATTGCAAAGTAAATACTTTAGATTTGTCAAAAGCTGCTTTGGAGTGGATGGTAGGAGAAGCCAAAAAGCTGGATTTGGATTTGGATTTGAACTTAGTGAAATATCCTCCTGAAAAGACTGAAAATCGTAACACTACCAAACCCAAAGGACAAGAAGAACGCGACATAATCAAATTCAAAGATCTGAATAAAGACTTTCATAACAGCGTTAAAGAACTTTGGTGTAATAAAAACTACCGCCCTAAAAATCTTCCAGAATCTATTCCAGATCAGCTAAATAAATATTGTCAATCAAAATAAAGATACCAGTTCGATAATCGTCTCACTTGTGAGTCTTTCATTTCTCTTTATTTTTGGTGACAAATACTCTCCAATAGTAGAAAAATATTTATTGCTTCATAAGGAGTATATTTTATTATGAAATTTAAAAAAACTATTTTAATCGTTGGAATTAGCATATTTCATTTTTTCTCAAGTTTATCTCTTGCCAAAGCTCAAACAAGTCCCACAACATCAACAAGAGAAAAGACAACAATCGAAAGAAGAACTTATGATGGCGATCTACCAAGTCCACCAGAAGTTCCACCAGAAGAAAAAAGCGAAGTTCCAGGGGCAGATTTCTGCAAAACCGAGCCTGAAGAAGATCGACTTAACGGAGAAACAAAAAATCTGAAATTAGGCACTCAAAGAATAGAGTTACATTATGTTCGTGATGCAGCAAATGTAATACCTATGCTGCAAGAGATAAAAAATAAACTGGCTCTTGATAACCTTGAAGTTTATCGTCGTGGTGAAGTTGACAACGAAATCATCTTATATGGACTAGAGAAAGAAAGACAATGTGCCTATAGAATTATTGCTGCGATCGATCTTCCTCGACCTGGTATTAATATGCAAATGTGGGGAATTCAAATTTCTACTGATAAATCTAAGGGACAAGAAGCATTAAACGAAGTGATGCCAGAAGTCCGCGATCGCATCAACCTAACTCAACAGTTAGTTCGAGACACTTTTGCTGTAATCCAAGGCTATGCGATAAATCAAATAAATGAAGATAAAATAGATTCTGATTTTAAGTCGATTGTCGATCAACTAGAATATGATGTCATTTTTGACACCACAAGACCTTTATCCTTCAGAACAAGAAGGAGTAAAACCACTATCTCGGATCGGAGAACAAACAGTCAATACAACAGTTTATACCCAGGCAATTGATTTTTTCGCACTTTCAACCTTTTCCAACCAAAGTACATTGGATGGTGGACGGGGTTATGTACCAATTATCGGTCAGGTATGGAGGGGAATTTTTAGTGCAATTCCTGTATTTGGCAATTTGTTTAGTTGGCAAAGACCGCCTCAAAATGTCCAGCATGAAAGTTTGTTGTTAACTAATTCTTTTATCACACCAACATCAATGGGGTTAGCTCTTCTCTATCCAAAGAGTAGCAAGGCTTATGAAGGAAAGTGCTTTTGCAAATTAGAACCTAAGGTCGATGAATATATCGAAGGTCTGGAAAATTCCCAGGAAAATCGAGAAATAACATTTATCTCTGAAGACAATAAGAAAGTTACTGAAGATTGGTCTGATTGTATTGATGCCAGAAAACTTAAACCTGAAGACAAACAAAAGATTGCTGAAGATTTGTGTAATTGTATTGATTACAGAAAACCTCAAAATAAAAACATAACACCTTTATCAGATCGACAATAATACCCTCAATTTCTGTATGCCTCAGTGCAAAGTTCAAGAATATACAGCCAATAAAGCCGATAAAAATACAGATAAAAAAGTCAAAGAATAATCATGACACACAATAATTCAGAAACCAATTCAAAAGTACCTAAAGTAGCCGTTGTTGCGGTACAGGGCGTTTCCGACCAAAAACCATTCAAGTCGGCTATAGCGATCGCCGATGCTCAGCCAATTACCGACTAAAACAAAAGTAGACCAATCAAAAGAACCAGGATTTTGCTAAATAGAGCGATCGTATCAAAGGAAAATTCTTAAATTATGCAAAAAATAATTGAGATAATTCCGATCTAATTCCAGAAACCAATTAAATTGTGCTGTAACTGTAAACCAATCACCAACATTCATTTTTCACCATAAAAATATCATGACTCATTTTGGCATCATTTGTCCTCCTGCTATTGGACACCTTAATCCTATGTGTGCTTTAGGCGGAGAATTACAAAGACGCAACCATAGTGTTACTATTTTCGGTATTGCAGACATCGAACCCAAAATTAAAAATTCAGGATTGAACTTTTGGTTGATTGGAGAACAAGAATTTCCCCTCGGAATACTAGAACAGAATTATGAAAAACTAGGAAAAAAGAGCGGAAGAGAAGGTCTAAAATTCACTATCGAGTTAATTTTAAAAGATAACAGAATGCTGTTTAATAATCTGCCGACAGCAATTCAATCTGCTGGTATAGAGGCGTTGCTCGTCGATCAGGTTTCTACGGCGGGAGGAACAATTGCAGATAAGCTAGAGCTACCTTATGTCACGGTATGTAATGCTTTATTAGTTAATCGCGAAGCTGGTGTTCCTCCCTATTTTACCCATTGGGGTTATAACCAGGCATGGTGGGCGAAACTTCGCAATCAACTGGGGAATTGGTTCTTAAATCGTATATCCCTTTCGATCTGGCAAGAAATTCAACAACAGCGACAGCAGTGGCAATTACCTTTATACAAAAATCGCGACGATAATTACTCAAAACTGGCTCAAATTTGTCAGTTACCAAGGGAATTTGATTTTCCCAGAGTAAATTTACCCGATCATTTTCATTACACGGGACCTTTACAAAATCCATCTGGTTTAGAATCCGTCTCTTTTCCCGATATTTCTTTCCCCTGGGAAAAATTAACTGATAAACCTTTGGTCTATGCTTCCCTAGGAACATTACAAAACAAAGTACCAGAAATATTTCAGTCTATTGCGGAGGCTGTGGCGGGACTAGATGTTCAGTTAGTTATTTCTTTAGGCAATCCGAATAACAACCCTGCGGATTATAATTTGCCAGATAATATCATTGCGGTTTCTTTTGCTCCTCATCAAAAACTAATAGATAGAGCGAGTGTAGTGATTACCCATGCAGGTATGAACACAACCCTAGGCGCATTGAGTAGCGGAGTCCCAATTGTCGCCATTCCCATTACTAACGAACAGCCTGGAATAGCTGCACGCATAGCGAGAACAGGAGCAGGTGAAGTTGTGCGCCTCCAGAATTTGAACATTTCTCGACTTCAAACTGTAATCAAGCAGGTGCTAACAGAAAGTTCTTATCAACAGAATGCCCAGAGACTTCAAGAAGCTATCCATCAAGCTGGTGGCGTGAGACGGGCTGCTGATATTGTAGAACAAGTGGTTGCTACAGGAAAACCAGTTCTTGCTCCTTGACTGGAGTTTAGACTAAAACTTGATTAAGAAGTCAAAAAAAAGACAATAAATTCTCAAAATAAGCTAAATTAAAGTAAAATCAGGCATTCAATCAAAGTTAGCTGAAAAATGCCTGACACAAAGTTAAAATATTTTCGAGACCAAATATACCATTTTCTGGGGAAAGCGAAAGATGCAACTTTTGAACTTACCGATGCAGCATTATTAACTCGGAATCCTAGTTCTTTAGCCGAATTATCTTTATCACCAGTGTTTCGACGGCAATGGCATAGTACTTATGAATCTCTAGAAGAT
>NZ_LR214006.1 GCF_900659865.1 Hyella patelloides LEGE 07179 | reverse complement strand
CTTTGCCGATCTGCAAAGCAGCCACTTCGTGACCACGAGGAACGAGTGAACCTCTCTCGCTGAGATATAGCGATCGCTATAATACTTGTAATTTTGTGTATTACATTTAGACGTGCGTAATGAGAATTTAATGTATATATATCAATAGCAAATCAAAATAAAAGGGACATTCAATTGAATATCCCTAACAAAATTAATTAGATATTATTAGTAAAAAATTCTGGCAATTATGAATCAACATACTTGAATAAAGAGCCACAAGCAACGCGGGTTCGTTTCGCTGCATTAGTCCATAGTTTTAACGCCACATCTTCTAGTTTTTGACCATCAGCAGTTACCATTCTGGATAAAACGCTAGCTTCAATAAAAGACCAAAAAGAGCAAGACTCTAACATATAGGGTTCTTGAGTTTCTGCATGAATACGGAAATCATAAAGGGAGTAATCGCGATAGCCTAAAGTATTGTGGGCTTTTTTAACAGCATCAGCTAGTTTTTGTGCTAATTCTGGGCTAACTTTTGCAGGACAAGCAATATCTACAGGCTGTCTGGTTAACATTCCATCGTCTTGAGTCCCTAACTTATCATCTTTTGTTCTGATAGGATTATTTTCGGTTAATAGATATTCAATCGCAGGTAAGACACACAATTCTCCATCTTTTTCAATTGCACCTACTCGTAATTCTCTTCCTGGGATATATTCTTCAATTAATAAGATTTTGTCGTATTTAAATCCTGCTTCTAATGCGGGTGCAATTTCTGCTTCTTTTGTTACTAAGGTGACACCCATCGAGTTATCTTCTGAGTTTGGTTTGACGACAAAAGGGGGTTGCATGGTTAAAGTCTCACCTCGTTTTAACTGTTGTGCTTTGGCTACTCTTACTCCCGCAGCAGAGACAATATTTCTCGTATGAGATTTATTGGTAGCTAGGGCGTTACAGTCAGATTTTGCACCCACTACAGGTATTCCTAAGATATCTTCAAAAAAGGCTCTGTAACTGGTCATCCCAGGAACACAAAACATATGAGGTACAACTACATCTATTTGAGGTAGCTGATTAATCATTTCTTGCAGGGAAATTTTGTTACCAAGGTTATCTAAAGATGAACCCAATTGCCACAAACCATCAGGAGACATCACTGCATAGTTATTTTTTACTCCCGCAGGTTGGACTACCTCTTGAGCATAAAGAACCGATAATTTATAGTAAAAATCGGAAACAGCAGAGCCTACTAAGTGTAAAACAGATAATTTATTACTATCAAATTGAGATTCTATTTTTTTGGAATTAATGGGAGAAAATGTAGTCATGATTATTAATAATGAGATATTTGAGTTGGTAAATAGTAAATTAGATTTGGCTGCTGCTAATCAAAGAAATTAGTCATTTTAAATAACTTTCTTCCCTGAAAAACTAAAAATTAAGCAGAAATTGAAAGCTCAACATAGTCTAAATAATGTACTGAGTTTTAGAGCTTTTCTCAGTGTATTGATGCTTGAATTAATGGCGATCGCATTTTCCTAATTGATAAACAAACAAACTATTTCGTACTTGTCAGAAATTTACGAAACACGATTTTATCTTCCCCCGCTTGATAAAATTCTCGAACCGTCGCCTCTTGCTCGTAACCGCATTTATCATAAAAATCTCTTGTACGCTTATAGCTTTCTAAACTAGAAGTCTCCACCAGCAGTATTCTTTCCCCATGCGCTGCTAACTTTTGCTCGATATACCGCATCATAGAAGTACCAATTCCTCTTCCTTGACATTTAGGATGTACGGCAATTAAGTACAAGTTCCAAGTTCCCTCTGTCATTCTTTCTGGCGCACAATATGCGGTCGCCACTGGGTTCTCATCTACGTAGGTAAACCAGATATCGCTACTATTTTCATTATCGAAGTAGTCAGACATCATTTCATCCAGCATATCTGAAGGAAACAAGTCGTTAGCGTCAATTACTGCTTTTAAAGCTGTCAGATCCCTAGACACGATCGGTCTAATGTTGTTGTCTATTGTCATGGTTGTCCTGTACAGTTTATTGATAGTGGGATTTATAGCGATCGCCTTAATTAGAAATTAGTAACTTACAGCCGTTTTCAGTTAGATAGACTCCGTTTTTAATTAGTTAGTTCGTAGCCCTAAGCTCTAAGCTCTAAGCTTTAAGCTTTTTAAAATTTGATTGTGGACGACGAGTTTGAAAAGCGCAGTCAAAACAATCACTAGTTTTTATTAACTGTAATTTTTTTCCCCATAAACGAAGAAGATATCAAATAAACAAAAACACCCGCAGTCATACCAGGAAAAACTTCATAAACTGCGCCAGAGAGTTGTAAACCCAATTTCCAAGTCATAGCGGTAGCAATCCCTGTAAGCATAATGGCGATCGCAATTGGAGTAGATACGGGCTTTTCAAAACACCGTAAAATGAGTAGCACTCCTAAACCAGAAGCTAAAATCGACCAGGCAAAGGTAATTAAACCAAAGACACTATCATTATTGATTAAAGCGATCGCTAGAACAATAGCTGTGACAATTAAAGTACCGATTTTGGCAAACTTATAAGATTTTGCCAACCCAGGAAACAAGTCTTGAGTTAACGCAGCCGAACAGGATAGTATCTGAGAATCAGCCGTAGAAATAGTGGCTGCGAATAAACCAGCAAGCATCACTCCGACTAAAATTCCTGGTAACAACTGTTGAGATAAATCTAGTAAAGCTAATTCAGGATCGTTTAATTCTGGAAGTAACAACCGCGCAAATAAGCCGATAGTAATCGCAGCAAAAGCAGTAAACAAACCACAAATTATTTTGATATCCCGCGCTTTACCCATATTATTCGCCGAATTCAATGCCATAGCTCTTACCAAGATATGAGGTTGCCCCACAACACCAAATCCTGCGATTAACCAGCCAATAAAAAAGGGCATAAACCCCCAAGCTAAGTTATCAGGAAACAGAGTAACTAAGTTGGCATCTACTTGTTGCAGATTTGTATATAGATTACCTACGCCACCTCCTGCGAAAATAGTTGTAATTAAAAGCACCAACAAAGCAACAATCATGACAATACTTTGTACCGAATCAGTCCAAATAGAAGCCCGAATCCCTCCAGAAAAGCAGTAGACAACCACAATAACTGCACCGATGATAATACCCACCGCATTATCCCAACCAAACAAGCTATTGAGTGCTTTACTTCCCGCGAGTAATTGTGCTGCTGCATAAGTACCTAAAAACACGATGGTAATTAGTGCTGAAATAACAGCAATCCAACGATAACCAGGCTGCTTTTGTGCCAAAAATGCAGGAACGGTTTCCGTATTAGAAGCCTCTGAAACTTGGCGTAATCGCTTAAAAACTAACATCCAAGCCAGATAATCTCCGATCGCCCAACCAATTGCCAACCAGATACCCGATAAACCTTGAGTGTAAGCATATCCCACCTGACCCGTAAATAAGAAACCACTTTGCCCAGTGGATAAAGCAGATAAAGCGATCGCCCAAGAATTAACCTTTCTCCCCGCTAACAAATAATCAGCAGTAGTATCCTGTTTCTGGGTTGCTGCATACATACCCACAATAGTAAATAAGATTAAGAAGAAAATGAAAGATAAAGCGATCGGCATTTAAAGAACAAGGAATGAGGAACAAGGAACAAGGAGATTATTGGATAGCAATTATCAATAAGAGACATTAACTCTTAATAAAAGCCAACATCAAATCAGAAACTCTTTGCTGTGCTACAGAATTTAAATTTATGCTAGTTGACATCATTTTTAGTGGTTAGTCCCGTCCCATCTTCGTCCCAAAATAAACGGGACTTGTACCCATCGCATTGGGGTATAAATGAGATAATATCAAGCGGGATAATATGGTTAGTTGTTCGTGGTTAGTGACTCGCCGTTGATTGGTATTTACTTATGACCAACGGTCAGAGCAGGCTCAGTCGTGTCTTGACGAGCATTCACTTGCGCGACGCGGAGCGAGTCCTTTAGGGTCTTACGCCGACGCGGGGTCTCGTCGCTTGTACGGCGGAGTAATCTCTGACTTACCAATTAAAAAACTTCCTCCTTCCTCCTTTCTCATTTCTCGTTCCTTACTCCTTAATTTAGTCTCCGCCGATTTCGACTAATTTGCCGATGTTGAAGTCAATTTTGACCCAACCTTTGAGACGACGTAAGTTATCCAATAACAATAAAGGAATTTGCCAGTTATGAAGCATTAAAAAGGGTAGAGGGTCATCTGCTTGTAAAATCGCATCCGTTCCTTCAGTTACCTTTTGCCACCAGTTTTTTAATTCTGCTAAAGAACGTATACCTAATAGTCTCCATAATTCGTGATATGTCCAATAGGTAGGCTTACTATTGGGTAAAGGAGTAATTGGTTGTTCGCCTGGTTCACCATCATATAAGTATGCTGCTGCTACTCCTGGATGATCGTGAAACATGGTAATAGCAGAATGCAAACGAGGGTTACATTCAATGGGATAAACCGTACCGTCTTCAGTTTGAATCATGTCAAAACAAATTTGTCCTGTGAGATTCATTTTTTGGACAAAAGTTTCTACCCATATATAAATGGCTGGATTCTCTACTTGTTCGTAGTTAACTTGGAAAGGAGAAGATTGAGAACAACAATGCAATCTAATCTTTCCCTTGCGCGCCGTCGCATGAAAACAGTATTCTTGTCCGCGAATAAATTCTTGCATTACCCAAGGCTTCTTTTCGCTAATCGGTAAACTGCGAATGTAACTTTCCATTTCGGGAAAAGGTAAGCGAGTTAAGTCTAAGCGCAGTACAGAGTCATAGGGGATACTTTTGACAATGTATTTGCTACCATCACTCTCAAAGTCAAAATCTAGTATCTGTTGCGGGTCAGTAATTCTCAATACTTTGGGTGCAGACAGACCTAATTCTCTGGCTTTGGAGCAGAAAGCGTGTTTATCATCCAGAATGGCGGTTATTTCTGGATCGAAATGAATTGATTCACAATAAGGCTCTAAAGCTTTTTTGGCTAAAGAATCATAGTAACTAGCAACGGGACTAGATACGGGAACAAACAGATCGATGTCTTTTTGTTTCGCTATTTCTACTAAAGCTTGACAATAGCCTTCTGGGTCTTTTTCGGGTACGGGGACAGTAAAAAAGCCTTGAACCGCACGAGAAAAACGATGACCAGACAGCCAATATTTATGGGTTTCTACCAGATAAACCTCATGTCCATCACGATAAAAAGATCGCGCTAGCTGCAAAGCTTTGGTCATTTTCGCCCCTGTAATCAGGATTCTTTTCTTTGCTACTGGGGTTTTCATAGTGGCGTTATCCGAACGAGAAAAAATGCTACTTAGTAGAGACAAAATTATCATTGCCAAATTAAAAGGCAACAGAATTAACAATAGTAACAGAGTACTTAAGTTTTTTGCGATCGCTGAAATCAAATTCATGATATGAGGGAAGAAAGAATAAGTAGCAAGTAGCAAGTAGCAAGTAGAAATTATTTATTATTTAGTCACTAACCACTAACTACCAACAAGCCACAAGCCACAAGCAATAAGCAATAAGCAATAAGCAACTAACAAAATTTACTTTCGTTTAATAATAGTCAACCCATCTCTAATAGGAACTAAAACCTGTTCTACACGGGGTTCTTCAGCTACGAAATGATTAAAGCGTGCGATCGCTTTTCCGTTGGCTGTGCGTTGTTCTTGGGGTAAATAAGGTTGTCCTTGTAAAAGGGTATTATCTACACAAATAAAGCCATCATCGGCTAATAAATCGCTGTCTAAGAGCAAACGTAAGTAGTCTATATAGCCACCTTTATCGGCATCGACAAATACCAAGTCAAAAGATTCGCCATCTTTAATCAGTTGCTTCATAGTTTCCATTGCAGGTGCAACTCTAACCTCAATTTTCTTACCGTGAGGAGAAACGGCAAAACAGTCGGTAGCAAACTGGGAGACATATTCATCTACTTCACAAGCGAGAACATAGCCATCGTCGGGTAAAGCTTCAGCGATCGCTAATGCCGAGTAACCAGTGAACATTCCTACTTCTAAAACTCGTTTAGACTTACTGATAGATACCAACATCTTGAGCAATTGTCCCTCAATGTGTCCTGAGAGCATCTCTTGTTCCAAAGCTTTTACGGTTTCGCCGTCACTAAAGCGTTTACTCCAGTCTTCCTGCTGAGTTTTAGTGGTTAGATTAGCTAAAGCATCTGATTCAGAAGTGGTGCATTCTTCTAAGTAAGAATCCAGTCCTGCTACTAATTTGTATGCTGAATTTAAAGATGCTTCAAATTTAGTCGAAACTGACTCTGTTTGTGCTGCACTAACAATCTGCTCCAACTGCTGAACCAGAATACCCAAAGGAGTTACAGGTCTAGCTGTATTTTTTTTTAATGTACCTACCACAATTAATGCTCCCTAATAACAATTGTTCTGCTTATTTTTCGCACTTGCGTGCATAGCGTGCTTCTTTCTATCTAAAATTTACAAACACACAACCAAAATTTCCACAAAGTAACTTTGTAGATTGACCAACGGTCAGAGCAGGCTCCGTCTTTTTAAGGCGGAGTACCTTCGACCGAGAGGAATGGCGAGATTTCCTCGCCATATCTAACTTTTCAAAAAAATTCAGGTAACTCAAAGCTAGTTATCACTTTGGCTTACCCATGAATATAAGATACAGAAAAAGTAGCATTTCCATTGGAGGCAATGGCAGAGCGATACTTTATAACTGTCTAAATAATCGATACTTATAATCTAAATTTACAGAATCCTATTTGCTGGAAACATAGGATATCCAGATTAAATTACAAATAAAGCTCAACAAAAAAGTATTGATTGATAGTTCTCGATAATCCTGTATGGATGTTGGTGAATCAGAGTATAATCAGCAAACTAATTAGCCTCTTACACAATACAAAGAAGTCAAAAGCTAAATGCCATAAAAAGTATGATCATTTAATTCGTTCTTTCAATCAGCAACTTCCTTACATAATCTTACTTAGATATGTTTAACACATTTTTTTCTTGTAAGCATTAAGCTCAAGTTGTATTTGAAAAACATTAGTTTTGAAAGTCGCTAGTTTACTGAACTCCACATAAGTGATAACTTAATCGATCGCAATTCACTTTTACTATCAAAGCAATTATGTCTGATATAAACAGAGTTTATCACTGTTTGTTAAAAAATGTAAATTTATTAAATTTAATTTACATTTTATTAATCTACTCGGAACTTAATCACTTAGCGAATTGACAAGTAATCAGCTAAAACTTAATCCAAAGCACTAAATCAGAAAAAAATCAACAATCCGAAGTATTAAAATAATGAGTAATAAGTAATGAGTCAAGCCCGAAGTTTGGTTAAAAGCCGAGGGCGCTTTATTTGAATTAAATTCAAATGCTTGAGTCGCCCGTTCCTCATTTATGAGGGAAAATAAAAATATAATTCAATTATTGAATCCTCGCTCCTTTGGGCTGAGGTAATGACGAGTTACTCTAAACTTCACTACTCATTACTAGTGAACCTCACGCTTGCTTGCTTGTAGCTAATAGCTTATAGCCTATAGCTGTAAGCCATATTTTGCGTAACACAAAATATCAAGATAATTCCCAGCTAAAAGTTAGATATTTATTCTGATTCTTTTTTGAGAGGTAGTCTAATAGTAACTGTTGTACCTTGACCTTTTCCTGCACTATATAAATCAATACTTCCGCCCATTAATTCAATTAAATTACGAGAGATGGCTAAACCTAAACCCGTACCACCAAATTTTCTAGTCGTTGAACCATCCACCATTACAAAGGGACGAAATAGTTTTTCTTGTTGAGATAATTCAATGCCAATTCCTGTATCACTAACTTTAATTATTACTTCTTCTAAGATTACAGGTTTTTCTGCTGGTGAAAAATTGTCAATCGCTTCATTGTTATTAATGTTATCGATCGAATCTACAGAAACTGAACCATCAGTAACTTGTTGCCAATCTGTTTCGCTTGTCCATTTTAGGTTGGGATTAGCTAACTGAGAATATAGTAAATCACTTTCTTTTTCCCGAGCATTTTGAGGATTTATTACATTAATATCAATAGTAATTTTTCCTTGTTCTGTAAATTTAACTGCATTGCCAACAATGTTAATTAAAATCTGTTTTAATTTCGAGCCATCAGCACTAACGTAAATTTTTCGCTCCCAGCTAGAGGCTTTCAATTCAAGATTTTTTTGTTGAATGTCAACCAATTGTAAATCAATAACTTCGTTAATGATTTTACTCAAATCTACTTTTTCAATCATTACCGATAGTTTTCCAGCTTCTATCTTAGAAATATCTAAAACATCATTTATAATTCCTAAAAGATGAATTGCTGCATCATCTGCTTGGTCTAAAAAATCATTTTCTTCTTCTTTGCTGTCACAATAGCCTTCTTTAACAACCCGAATACAGTTAATAATCCCATTAAGAGGAGTTCTTAATTCATGAGAAGTAGTTGCCAAAAATTCACTTTTTAACTTATTAGCATTTTGCGCTTCTTTCCAAGCAGAAACAATTTCATCTCCCCAAGCCGTTAATCTAATTACCATTTTGTCTATGGCAGAAGCTAACTGATTAAATTCACGAATCTGAAAATTATCTACCAAACGATCTTGAGCGTTTAAATGTTCTTCTTTAAGAGTGTAGTCGCGAATTTTTTCGAGGGGGCGTGCCAATTCTTTGGAGATATAAATCGTAGCTAAAGAAGTAGCTGCAATTAGTCCAATAGTCATCACAAACAAGACAATCCGAATATCTTTAAGGGGCAGTAAAGCAGCATCTATAGGAGTAACAGCTAAAATAATCCATTTTTGTTGATTATCTTGAGTCACAGGACTAGAAATGGCACTATAGCCCGCTAATAGCTCTACTCCATCCTTTTCCAGATAAAAAAGATGTAAAAAATTTGGCTCTCCTGCGATCGCATTTTGCAGTAAACTACCCAAACGCTTAGCATCAGGCATTTGCCGAATATTACGCCCTACCCGTTGGGAAAAAGGATGAGCTAAAATAACTCCATTTTGATTAATAACCACAGGATAACCCTCTAAAGAACCAGGCTCGACCTTTTCTTGATTGAGAATTGCTGATTGGACACTAAGGGCATAGCGCAAACGTCCATTGCGATCGTATACTGGAGCAGTTAACCACAACTTCAATTGATTTTGAGAAGGTTGTTGTCCTAAAGTGGGTTTGCTCGTTAAGCTTTGCGGGGGTAATAATAATTTGACGTGTACTTCTTCAGGGGTTGTCACGACACTTTGCTGTCGTCCCTGCCAAGAAGTATCATCAAGGTCGGGAATTTCACCACAAGTGGTAGCCGTAACGCGATCTGCAGTCAAATCTTTTAATTGAACACAAAGGATATTAGTGGGTAAAATTTGAGCAAGTTGAGCAATATATACTTGATGATCTTCTACCGAGCCATTTTTGAGAATAGCTGCATCACTGGCATTAGCCATATTAGTTTGCAATGCTTCGATAGATTGAAGAATACTTTCACCCTTACGCACTGCACTTTCTGTTAAGTTTTGTCTTGCTGTTTCTAAAAAGGCAGAACGAGCTTTGCGATAAGTTACATAAACTCCCAGCAACAATACAGGAACACTTAAAAGCAACAAACGCGATAGCAGTATGCGACGAAAAGAGGATTGACCAAATGGCATGACAGGGGTTTTAAAGTTAGATAAATCCGATATCCACACTATTTCAATGATATCTATTGCTTGTCTCTTTTTCTGGTAAATTATGAATTTACGTCCTCACACCACTGTTATTTTAGCTATGACCGCCGATGGCAAGATTGCAGATCGAGCAAACTCTCCTGCACGTTTTGGTTCAGCTATAGACAAAGCTCATTTAGAATCACAAGTTTCTTTAGCTGATGGAGTTATTTTTGGTGCAGGAACTTTAAGAGCTTACGGTACAAGTTTACCCATCACTAACCCACAATTAATCCAATCTCGCGAAAACCGTTCTCAAAGTTGGCAACCATTTCACATTGTAGTCTCTGCTTCGGGAAAAATTAATTCTCAGTTAAAGTTTTTTCAACAACCCATACCCAGATTGCTCTTAACTACTGAAGAAGGCAGTTTTTTATGGCAAAATAACGATTTATGGCAACGTATTTTAATTGGAAAAGTTGACTCTGATTCCTCCAGCTTTCTCTGGGATAAAATTTTGTTTCAACTACTCTCTTTCGGTATTAACAAATTAGCTGTTTTAGGAGGCGGAAATTTAGTCGCTTCTTTGCTAGCTATTAATGCTGTCGATGAAATCTGGTTAACAGTGTGTCCTGTAATTTTGGGAGGATTTGATGCGCCAACACCAGTGACAGGAATGGGTTGGTTACAATCTCAAGGTATTAAGTTGCATTTACTAGAAGTCAAACAAGTTGAACAAGAAGTATTTTTACACTATAGGGTAAGCTCTACCTACAGGGATTAACATCAGTTAGATAGTGATTTTGTTTCTAGATTGATTGATTGATTGTCAGCAAATTTATTTGTATATTGCTGATAATTAGCTTCTTTTACCCACAATCCCACATCACTTATACTCTTACACCCAAAACTTATTTGTCTCAAGTACACAGGTTTGTTTTGCACTGATACTGAGCCGAAAATAGAGCGATCGCTATCTTAAAGCCATAGTTTCAGAGAATTCCCTTTTGTGAATCATAAACATTAGACCTCTTGCAAAAGTCTTTCGTGGTACGATAAAAGATTTAGTTATTTTAATTTGAGGCGATCTCGCGGAGCGAGGCACTGCGTGGTCTGCGAAGCAGGCGCTGCGCGATCGCTATTAACTAAAAAACTTTATTAAAACTGTTGCAAAAGTTTTTTATGATAAGGTAAAAGGTTAAATT
>NZ_LR214005.1 GCF_900659865.1 Hyella patelloides LEGE 07179 | reverse complement strand
TTTGGTCTTAGTTTCATGACTAAAGATAGCCAAAATTAAGTTTGATAATTGGGTCATCATATCATCAATTCTAAGAACTAATTCTGTCTTCAATTAATTGTTAATTTTACTGAATTTATCATGTTTTTACTCGGGATCGCGTCGTTAAAAAGAAGCACTTCATACTACTACTCTTCTTTTTTTGACTTTTATCCTTTCTTTCTTCAATTATCTGTTTTCGCTCAATTTAAGATGCGTTTGCCCTGTCTATCCAAGGTTAGAATGATTGGTTCTGTTGATAGAGGCTGATAATCAATAGTAAAAAATGCTATCGCGTTAGATTAACGATCGCGTTTTAGATCGTAAATAACTTTATCAGCTAACCAATTGGGAGAACGACCAGGATTTCTGGCTAATGTACCAGATAAAAGACGATTGGCTGTTTGTCGATCATTTACAAGTCTGAGTAATTCCTTACGTAGTTTAGGTTTAGTGCGATCGAGTAAAGGAGCATTATGGTTACTTACCGCAGGTATAGAGTTAACCAAAGAAGGTTTATAAGCGCGAGTTACATGATAACCAATAACACCAGTACCTACTGCCAAACCAGTAATACCAACAATAGTTTTAAAATCGTCTGTAGGTTCGGGATCTCTATAGCGATCGCCATAACTATCAAAATTCTGGCTTAAAATTAATTCGGTGCTATCAGATTCGTTAACCAAATTATCTTCATTGGCGCGAACGGGTAACGCCATCAAGCTACTAGCAATGCTCGTACTAATTAATGTTGTCAGGATTGTTTTTAAAGTGAATATCTTGTTCATATTGATCGATCGTCGATTTGTCTTTACATATATTTTGACGATCAAATATGACAACAAAATGTCATAGATGCGATAAAAATTAAGAATTGGGAATTACTGCAACTGCATCAATTTCAAACAACATTTCATCACTTGCCAGTCTAGGTACAGGAATAAGAGTGCTGGCTGGCTTATGATTTAACCAAAAAGATTTTCTCTGGGCAGAAATTAAACGTAGTTTTTCTTCATTGTGATTGACTGAAAGAATTGTAATTTTTACCACATCTTCTGGAGTAGCTCCTACTGCTGTAAGTGCTGTTCGTAAATTGGCAAATGCTTGTTTTAATTGAGTCGCAAAGTTACCATACTTTCCGTTTTCATCTGCCCCTCCTTGTCCTGCTATGTAAACAAGTTTTGCCCCAGATGGCACAACAACAGCTTGAGTATATCCATAGTCAGATGGATCGTTAAGTCCAGGTGGATTCATAAATTGCATTGGCAAGAGCCTCTTGATACAGTTGCTTTTCTGAGTATTTTTTCAGTCTACGAGTTATACCAATTCTTCTTCACTAGCTAGATACATAGCACATTATTTTTTCTTCAGAAAAAAGATTAAAACGATTGTTTACAATAACTCGGTGACTTTTTAATCTTTTTAAGCGATCGCCTTATTAGAAGTCTATTGTAGATACAATCCTGACACTACAAAAAAGGCAATGAGAGTTGAAGAAATCAAGCCAAAGATAATTGCCATACATAGAGGAAACCACTTGTCTTCGCTAAATGCTAGGGGAAGTAAATCGATTACTGTAGTTAAGCTGGTGGTTAAGATGGAGCGAATGCGATCGCTTTTTACTTTGAGCCAATCTACAATGACCGAAAACCAAACTTTATGATTAATTGACTGTTGCTAGTAAAAAGCGATATTATCTACTGTTTGATTAAATACTAATCATCATCAATATCTTTCACTTGAAATAGCTCATATTTTTTTTGCCAGATTCTTTCAGACATTCTTGTGTAAAGATTATCTATTTCATCTTGATTAAAAATACCTTTATCAACTAAACTCTCCATTAATATTTCTGTCATTGCCTGATTTTCCGTCATTTTATGAATTGCTTTTCCCAAAACACTACCAGGTGATAAGTTTTTATTTTTCTTACTATTTATCTCCTCTAATCGAATTTCATGCTTTATTTGATTTTCATTTTTAGACCAGTAACTTAGTCTTAAAACCATTGATCGAGGTTGATCGTCAATACCATATCTTATTACTTCAAGCTCTTCACCCATTTCGATATCGTTTTTGATCTTTTTTTGATCTTCCTCATTAACATGAACCTTGGCATTTATGTGAAGATTATCATTTTGAAAATATTCCTCATATGAATAAGGCTTAAGGATCATATCACCTATTTTTAAGGAAGTAGCTTGAAGAGGTTCAATCTCTTCAATATCAATTTTGTAATTGCATAATGGAGAATCTTGAGTATGGCTAGAAGAATAATTGCCTATTTTCCAGTATTTCACTATGTTATTAGCTTCTTTATTGGAGATTATAGAAGTTTTGTTCGCATTGCTAAGTATTGAGTTGAATTCTTTGCGTGAATTACCACCTCTGACTTTCGTTTGTATCTTTAATTTTTGTACAGTTTTTCTAGAATGTTTAGATTGATAATTACTTGTTTCTAAGATTTTGCAATCTAAAGTTACTTCACCAAAATTAAATATCATAGTTGTTAGTAACGACTAAAAGTTTAAGATTAAATGCTCAGATTGAAAACTCAATATACTTGCATTCCTGATTGATGTTAACAAATGGCTAGTATAAATGCACTTATCGATCTATGTGGATTTCCGCACCTTGATTCCACAGCCCCACATTTTAACTCTCCTGAGAGATCGCTTTATTAGAAGTCAACTGTAAATATAAACCTGGGACTACGAAAAAGGCAATCAAAGTTGAAGAAACTAGACCAAAGATAATTGCCATACAGAGAGGAAACCACTTGGCTTCGCTAAATGCCAGGGGTAATAAGCCGATTACAGTGGTTAAACTGGTAGTCAGAATCGGACGCAGGCGATCGCTCGAACCAAATGCCGCAGCATTACGAACATCCATCCCTTCTTGACGACGGGCATTCATGCGATCGACCATAAAGATAGCGTTGTTAACTACAATTCCTGTGAGAGAAATGACCCCAATCATGGCAGGGAAGGAGAAGGGAATATTAAACAACCAGAAGCCGACAAATAAACCAATGGTGGCAAAGGGGATAGTCAGCATAATGATAAATGGCTGAGTATAGGAGGCAAACTGTAAAACCAACAGGGCAAAGACTAAGAAAATAGCAACGATGAGCATGATTCCTGCCGAACCAAAGGTTTCAGAGCTGGTTTCTGCATCTCCACCAAATTTATATTGATAGCCTTGAGACCAACCTTCCTGCATTTTGTCTAGTTTGGGCTGTAGTTGAACCAAAATGTCGCTATCATAGATGCCTGTACCTGGTATATTTTTGGCTAACACAGTAACGGTACGGATTGTATTGCGATGGTTTATGGAAAGAGGGACTAAATCTTGCTTTAAGTCCAATACTGAGTCGGCAGAGATGACTTTTCCTTGCGGCGTAATTACCCGCATCATGGCAAACTCATCTTCGCGGGAAGGGCCACCCACTGCCCCATCTTGGGAAGGCCAAGCAGAACTAAGTTGAATTTTGAGATCTTCTTCGCCACTACCGATGGGAAATTCACCAATCTCCGTATCGATGAAGAGAGATCGCCCTTGCCAAGCGACTTCATTCTGACTCAAACCGTAAAAATCTAAAGCTTCTCGTCGCGGTGAATATTTGTAATCGGTTTGTAAACCGCCGAGATCGTCGCGGACATCCATTGTGCCAGGAATTTCTCTCAGGGCTTGCTGTACCTGTGCCGACATTTCCCGTAGTACGTCCATATCTGCACCGCTTAACTCTACCTGGATCGGGTCGAAAGTATCCCCTGTTTTTTGATACTGCATTGCCAGGGTAGAGTCTGGATAATTGTCTAAAATTTGGGCTAGTTCTTCCCGCAATTCCTTAACATAGATGTAAGAAGGCTTGGTGCGTCGATCTGCGGTAGTAAAGATTGCCGAAAAACCGACAAAATAATCAGCAGTTTCGGGTTTTATTTCTCCCGAACTAATTAAATCGCTTCGTTTACCGACTAACTTAATTGAACTAGCAAATACCTTATTACCATTGGGGTCGCTGTAGTTACGAATCTTGGCACCGATTTCGTCGGCAACAGCTTGAGAACGTTCAATGGTGGTAGTAGGAGCTAATTCGACATTAATACTAAGTTTGCGTTGGTCGCTGTCAGGAAAGAGAGTAAAAGATAACTGGGAAGCCAAAACTAAACTAAATACCAACAGAGCAACTGTCCCCATCGTCCAAAGACGGGCTATCTTACGATTGCGGACGGTATTA
Organism: Hyella patelloides LEGE 07179; assembly: GCF_900659865.1. GTDB lineage: Bacteria > Cyanobacteriota > Cyanobacteriia > Cyanobacteriales > Xenococcaceae > Hyella > Hyella patelloides. The sequence goes on along the minus strand of NZ_LR214005.1, from coordinate 6,782 downwards.
TTTAAAGTCCAATTAGTAAATTTCTCCGTAGCAGTGACGGTCAGGCGATCGATAAAAGTAGCTTTGTTATCCGCCTTAACATTGCCTAGGAGAAACTTAGATAGAGGGACAATAATCAACAGGGCAATAACATAGCTGAGAACCAGACAAACAATCGCACTGAGAGGAATTAAGCGGACAAATTTACCCATCGACCCAGAGATTGCCATCAAGGGAGCCATGGCTAAAATAGTGGTTAGCTGTCCCGCTAAAGCAGGAATAGCATTAGCCCTAACGGTTTGAATTGCTGCACGATTAAAACTGAGCTTTTGGACAAAAATACCATCATGAATTCCTTCTAAGATGACAATAAAGACATCCACCATCAAACCGAGAGCCAGAATCATCCCCACCAGCACCATGTTGTTAAGGGTTTGACCACCCAACCAGAGAACCAGGATTGCCCCCAGGAAAGTTAAGGGAATTGCTAAACCTGCGATCGCTGCTTCTTTCCAAGTCAGGGCAAATAAGAGAATGATAAAGACACAAATGGAAGCTTGGAGGACATTATTACCCAGATTAAAGAGATCGTTATTGATATATTCCCCATCATTATTAATGACTTTGTACTCCATTCCTTGAGGCCAGAGATTGGGGTCTTGTTTGGTTTGCTTGATCGCGGCGAGTGAATCAGTAATGACTTTAATCGAATCTGTCCCAGGAACTTTCACCACATCCACATTAATGGTTTGGACAAACTCCTCTCCCTGCCAGCTAAAAGCAGCGCGATTGGTTTCCCGTTCTAAATCCCGTCGAACTTCCGCCACTTCCTCCAAACGCACCACTCGATTTTCATTCAGGCGAGCCACGGGTAATTGCTTCAGGTCATCCAGAGTCCGAAAACGTCCGTAAAGTCGAATCTGCCCGCCAATGGCATTATCTCGCACTCGATCCCAAGACATATCCTGATTACCAGCTTCAATCGCTTCCTTGACTTTATTAGCCGAAATACCCAATTCAATTAAGCGTGGGGGAATAAGCTGAACATGAATAACCTCTTCTCGCCGTCCCGCTAAGTCTACTTTACGAACATTCTTCACCTGTTCGAGAATGTCCTGTAGCTCTTTAGCAGCATTACTTAAAACCACAGAGTCCAGGTTTTCTCCATAAAGAGCAAGGGTTAAAACTGGAGCATCTTGTTGGGAAATCTGCTCGAATTCTGGCTGCTCTCTGTCTTCAGATTCGGGAGGCATATCAGGGGTGGCATCATCCATCTTACCCCGCAACTTTTGAATCGACTCGTTTACAGGAGCTTCCGCCTTAAACTCCACATCTACCAAGGAGAAGGAGTTAAACGAACCACTTTTAATTTTTTTAAGCCCAGGCAAACTTTTAATCTTATCCTCTAATTTATCGGTAATTCGATTTTCGATCGTCTCGGCATCTGTCCCCGACCATTCCGTAGAAATGATTGCTTTTGCCAGTTGAACGTCGGGATCGGATTCTTTAACCATGGAAAAGTAACCCATAATTCCGCCAACAAAGAGCATAAAACTCAGTAAAATGCCGAGAACTTGACGGTTAAACAGGAATTTTTCTATAGGAGAAGGCGGATTTATGCTTTTCGCTTCAGCTTTTGGGATGGGCTTAGAATCTTTTTTTGTATGAGTTTGCATAATTAATTAATTATTTGATTGATGGTTAACCTAAAAAATGTGATTAATTATTCGAGCCGACTAACCTCACCGAAGATCCATTTACTAGACGATTTTTACCATCCGTAACCACTAATTCCCCCTCAGCCACACCCGCTTTAATTTCCTGATAAGCTAATCCTTCAATTCCCAGTTCCACTGGACGTTGTTCCACGGTATTATCCCCTTCGTTGACTACAAAAGCATAGGCTTGGCGGTCGCGAATCACTAAAGATCCCTTGGGAACAACTACTGCTTTGGGGTTAGAGTCTGTGGCAATCCACACTGATACTCGTTCCCCTACCTTGAGATTTTCTTTGCCTTCCGCGATCCGAATTCTCGCGTTTACCGCCCTACCTCCAGGGGTTACGGCGGGGTTGACTGCAAAGATATCCCCTTTAGCCTGTGCCAGATCGATTAAATTTTCACTGCTTAAACCTTTAATCGAAGCTTGAGTTAAGTCTGCATCCCGAACTATATATGCAGTCTGATTAGGACGTACTTTTGACCCATCAAAAGCAGGTAATTCTAAATTAACTTCCAATTTATTGGGGTCAACCACCATCATTGGCACTGATTCCACCACCTCTTGATAGTTGCTGGTGCGAAGGACTTCAGGCGACCAATAATCTCCCTCGCGGATATTGAGATATGCCACCACACCATCAAAAGGTGCAGTCAAAACCGTATCTTCTAAAATTACATTGCTTTTATCCAGCCTGGCAGATGCGGATTTTAATCCAGATTCGGCGGTTTCCACCTGGGTTTGGGCTGCTAAAAGTTGACCTTGGGCTGCTGCTATCTGGGCTTGGGTCGCCCTAATCTGACTTTCTGCTGATTTCACACCAGCATTGGCTGCCTCTAGATTAGCTTCAGCATCTAGAAAATTAGTTTTCTTCAATTCCACTTCTCGTCGTTGGATTGCTCCTTCGGCTACTAATTCCTGATAGCGAATCAAATCGGTTTCTGCAAAGTTACGACTGGTTTTAGCTTTGCTAAGATCGGCTTTAGCTTTAGCTAAATTTTGTTCTGCTTGGGATAAATTTGCTCTTTCTGCTTCTAATCCAGCTTTTGCCTGTTGGAGATTTGCTAGAGCATTGGTAATTTCTTTTCTCGCTTCCGCTTGGCTCGCTGCTGCCACAGTTATATCTGCGTTGAGTTTGCGCTGGTCGATTCTGGCTAATAGTTCTCCTGCTTTGACAAAATCCCCTTCTCGTAAATCTTGCCCCTCAATTTGTTTAAGATAATTAATCGTGCCAGCGGTTTGAAAAGTTAAATGCTTAAAACGAACGGCAGCTACTTCCCCATTACTAAATACCCAAGCTTCAATGGGATTAATCTGCGATCGCACGGTGCGGACGGGTAAACTAGCGGGAGCAGAAACCGACCTTTGTTCTATACTTGATGGTTTTTGACTGACCGTAAAAGTTCTCCAACCTGCGATGCTCCCAATTGCTAACATTGCCAAACCAAGGAAATACCAAGGCGATTTTTTCTTTTTCTGTGCTGTATTAATGTCTGTGTTTAGACGTTCGTTCTGTGATTCTGTTAATTCTTCTTTCTGGGTTACCGAGATAGTATTTATTTCTAGTTTCTGTTTTGATTTATTATTTGCGCTATTCATAACACCTCTATTTATGACAGTTTTGTACGAATAAAAATGTAAAAATTTTGAATATTTAAAACATTTAAATTAGTAGTTTATTTGCTTATTTTATGTATTTACTATCTATTCTTTTTGCTTTTACGATCGAGATAGCCGAATAAAGTTAACAAACAAACAATTTTACCAATTATAGAATATGTTTTTCCAAAAAAAGTATTTTTTGTAACTTGAGCAATCTTTGATAGGTATAAAATCAAAATCAATTACACATTATTAGAGATTCTAAGTAGCATTTTTTAAGAGTGAGATTTTGTTGTTTTGAGAATATTATTGCTGGAGCTTTACGTTTTATTTTTCGATATTTCAAGATTCTTTTTATGGTATCTTTTGAAGCTTGGATTCCCCACTTATCTTTAGCTTTTTTAATTACTAATCCTAGGTTTTGATTGTATTGTTTTGACCAATTTATAATTTGTCTTTTCTGTGAATCGTCAAAGAGCTCTTTTCTTCCCGTCCCTGATTGGTTATAGAGACCAGCTAATCTTCTGTTAAACCAACTATTTTGCCAGTTATATATAGTTTTTCTGCTAACTGTAAAAATCTTGGCTACTTGCTCTATTTCATATCCTTGATTTATCAAGATAATAGCATGGGCTCTTTGGCGAACTTGATACTTTTTACTTTCACGATATATTCGCCAAAGTAGTTTTATTGTTTCTTGGCTTAATGTTTGATTCATTTGTCTTATCTCTTTTAAATTTGTCTCTGAATCTAAGTTTTTGTGTAATTCATTGTGCTTAGTTATTTAATTTGTAAATATCTTTCCTTGGAGATGCACAAACTCTAGCCAAGTAAAGAACTTTGCTCTATATACAATCCGTCGTAAGTAATTAGAATGCTTAGAGAAATATGATGAGAATTAACTCGGCGATTATTGCCTGAAAGGTAAAAATGTAGATAACAAATGCCAACAGCAATATCAAGAGTAGGCAAGTATATTTATTTTTAGCCAATCTCTTTAGCGGTTTCTGTTTCATGGTTAATTAATAGACCCTTTGATTTTTGCAAGAGGTCTATTAATTTTTCTCTGACTTACTCGAAATCATCAGTTCCTTGAATATGCTCGAAAGTTGATTGTATTAATCCCGATCCTAGATTGGGATGAGGATAAGTATCTGCTACAAGAAAGGTAATTAAAAAACATAGAAGAAGGCGTTCTAGTTTGATTTCCTTGATAAGAATCATGATTTTTCTCCTAAAATTTACTGGAATCGAAACCAACTTGGGGCTGAATTAGATTGACTTGGGATAGCGCACCATCGGGAAAATTACAGGGCAGTCTTCAATCTGAATAGTTTCTTGAATTTCAAAGCCGTGACGTTCGTAAAAAGCTGCACTTTTAGGATTGCAAGTTTCCAGATAAGCTATCTGATTAAAAAGATCGCACTCTCTCAACGCAGATTGTATCAATGCCGAACCATAGCCCTCGCCCTGTTTCGAGGGTTCTACCCCCAGTAAAGCCAAGTACCAATGGGGAGCTTGGGGATGAGCCTGGTTTAACTGTTCAAAGACAGTGGCTACCTTTTCTAAGTCCTGGGGTAATACAGTTTTTTTCATGTATGCAGCAAAAACATCTTGGTCGAGTTCGATGCCAGGAGAGAGCCAAAAAGCAGCCCCTGCATAATCTTTGGCGTAGTAAATGGAAAGACGATTATCGCTAGCCAACAGTTTTACCAAGCCAGGAAAACTTGCTACGTACTGCTCTTCTGATGGATAGATCCAACGTAACAAGGGGTCAGTACTAAAGGCTAACACCATTGATTTGACTATTTGTTCTAAATCGTGCTTGCCATCTAGGGAGGTTCTAATTAAAGTTGTAGTCATGATTAATAAAAAAGAATTAAGTTGTGTTGTCTTGACACTTCTTACGATACGAAAGCTTTTCTTGCTTGTCGTTGCAGTAAATGTCTGGACTTTTTTCTGAGTTAATCTCAAACAATGTCAGGTTTCTAGATTGCGATCGCCTGAGAGATTATAGTTACGTAGGCTCTAATCTTCTTGAGCCAAGGTTTTGCCAGAATGTTTGAAGGGTAATTCTTGCTACTCAAAAAAGTCTGGTAATGTCAGGTTAGATTTATAACTATTGGAAACAAAAAATTGGTAAAACAGCCTCAAAAGCTTTAGGTAATCCTGCTTGCTTCAAAACCGCATTGCCAGTAAGTCTCGATTTGATTCGCGGATCGAGATGAGTAAGTTGTCTCAAAGCGATCGGGCAAAGCCTGGCACTTCACGATTGCTGCAACGGCAACTGTAAAATAACCTATGTATCTATGTAATTGAATATTTTAATAACTAAACAATCGCTCGGCATTTTTATAATTGGTACCACACCAACCATTCCAAATTAAAATCGAATCTTCTACAAGATAAAAAGAGTTTAGAGCGTATCTTTGTTGCCAATTTATATCGCAAGCATATATTCCTTGCCATAATAGAGTTATCTCTAAATCCTTTTGTTTTACAGTAGAGATTATTTCTTCAATGTTATTTCCTAAGTGCAAATGATAAAGACTTCCGACTACAGCTTCTCGGAGACAATAAGTTACTAAAAACTCAGCTAAAGAATCACAAACATATTCCCAAGCTGTATCGCGATCGGGGTCTATCCATACAGGTGGATCGTTTCCTTCAACTTCTGTAGCACAGTGCCAAACTCCTTGATTTTCTCCTAAGAATGGTCTTTTACCTAAAATAACTTCATCTGTACTAATATTCAGAAGACTATCTTGAGTATACAAATAATCTCCATGTTCACCTGGATATTTACCAATAAATGAATAAAGATATTTCAAAGGAAGAGGAATTTTTCTAGCTGCAAGTGCTTCTAAATTTGGTTTGTATTCTACTTGTCGCTCTCCAAAAAAAGAAGATAAAAATAAATCTAGTGATTCCATTAATTCTCTAGGATTATTTTTAGTATTTAATGGCAATCGAGAGTACTTACCTAAATTTTGCATAATGGAGTGACGGTATTTCCCAGATATCTTATCTATAATAAATCCAGGAAAAACATGATTATTTACTGTATTAAAATAAAGATTTTTTTCTTTTTGCTCTCTTGCCCATCCTCTAATATCGTCCGTTTTCTTCAAACCTTGACCACTAAAATAATGACTGTAAGTATCAAATAATTTATTTATAAATTGCGGTTGCTCGAATAACAATAAATCTAAAATAGGATTGGTAAGAACTTGTAGGGGAAATCTAATAAATAAATCCGTTAATAAATTTGGTGGTGTATTAGGACTCACGGTTCGCTCAATTTAAAAATGGTCGAGCAAATAAAGACGATGAAATCAAGTCACAGTAATAATTAGAGCGATTGGAGTCAATTAGGAACTAGCTGGGGAACAAGATAAATCGATTCAGGAATGTTCATCAAATTTAAAATTTGTCTTTGAAGGGAATTCAGAGAACTGATTTCAGTAGAGCCATCAGGATAA
>NZ_LR214004.1 GCF_900659865.1 Hyella patelloides LEGE 07179 | reverse complement strand
GAGAAATCAGTAAGTTGTCGAACCTTATATATCTAATATACGTAATATCTCCAGAGTTTAGGTGTCGTTATTGTAAAGATACTTTCAATAATTATTAATATCAGATTAAGTATCTAGTAAATTATGCGGATAAAAAAAACTGCCCTGAAACCAATCAGAGCAGCCATCAACACACACAGACAAAAGTTAGAAATAATTACATATAAAAATTAGCTTTAATAATGAGAAATCAGTAAGTTGTCGAACCTTATATATCTAATATACGTAATATCTCCAGAGTTTAGGTGTCGTTACTGTAAAGATACTCTCAATAATTATTAACTTCAGATAAATTAAGTACCGCAGCATAATTATCAAGCTCTTTCTGATTGCCTTATCCCGTAAACCTCGCTATCACCCACGAGCCAGCCCGACACAATTTTCACCAGTGATTTGAGAATGCGCTACAGCTAGGATTCATTAATAATAGAAATCCGATCGCCGTCTTTGAGATAAGCAGCCCCTTTAACTACAACAGTTTCCCCGCTTTCTAAGCCAGCAAGAACTTCTATTTGATTATTGGTTAAAATTTCACCCATTTTTACAGAACGAGCCGATACAGTGTTGTTTTCATCCACCACAAAAGCGATCGCCTCATCACCAGTTTGAGGCAAAATTGCTTTAATCGGTAAGGTTGTTCCTGGAACTTGTGAAGTAGTGATGGCAGCTTCGAGGAACATTCCAGGTTGAAGATTAGTTTCCGATGGTAGATTTACTTTGACAATTGCCTGACGAGAATCGCTATTGACAATGGGATCAATTTCTCTTACTTTACCGATAATAGATTGAGCATTATTTTGATTATTAGTGATTGTGACGGATTGTCCTGGTTTGATTCTACCCAAGTCAGTTTCAGCAACTTGTAATCTGAGTTCTAAACTACCGTTCTCAATAATGGTAAACATAGTTTGAGAAGAAGAAGTTAAATCTCCTACTTTGGCGTTGCGTTCTGCAATAATGCCACTAGTAACTGCTTTAATGATGGTGTTATCTAACTGAACAGAAGCATATTTTAACTGACCTTTAGCTCTAGCTAATTCTGCTTGTGCTTGACTAATAACTTCAGGACGTTCACCAGTTCTCAGTTGTTTTAGTTCTTGATTAGCTTCTTGTAAACTGGCTTCTGCTTGATCCAAGTTAGCGCGACTAATTCTTTCTTGGTTATTGATTTCATCTAAGCGATCTCGTGAAATGGCTCCTTCTACTTGTAAGTTGCGATTTCTTTCGACTCTCTTACTAACTAGCTCTAAATCTGATTGAGCTTGTTCGACACCTGCGTTCGCCCTGTTAACTCTCTCTTGCGCCCTGGCAATTTCTTCACTACGAGTACCTGCTTGCAGTTCTGCTAAACGAGCTTGCGCTCCATCCACTGCTGCTTGCGCTTGAATATATTCTGCTTCTATAGTGTCGTTTTTTAGTTCGGCTAATACTTGTCCTCGATCTACTTGCGTTCCTTCGTCTACTAAAATTTGCTGTATTTGCAAACCTGCTACTTCTGAGATGACGGGAATCAATTCTAAAGCTTCTACTGTCCCTGATACTTCAATAGTTCGATCTACCATGCTTGTTTGAGCTTTGGCAACGGTAACAGAGCGGATTTGAGGTGGTGTTAGTTCGGTTGGTATAACAGTGTTGGCACTATCAGAACCAGAACGAGCAGCAAACAATCTGGTTCCTCCTAAAGCAATCAGTAAGCCTATACCAATTCCCATAGCTAGTACACTCTTATTGCCTGATTGTTTTCGATTCGAGGGTTTTGCAAGTGTAGGTTTAGCAGGGGTTTCTAGAGATTGAAGTTCACCATCTACTTTATTTTCTAGAGAAACAAGTTGATTAGACTTACTAGGCGAAGACATTATTGATGATGCATCTTCGTCTGTATCACTTGCCTTTTCTAAAAATGATGCAGGAGACAGTTCTTGACCATTTGCAGTTTGTCCCTCTGCTGGACTCATAAATTTAACTACCTTGAGGGGAGTTACCGTAGGATTATCGCTTTGGTTGTTGTAGTCTACAGTAAAAAATTCGCCATTAAGTTCGGCTATATAAACAATCTCGTTTTCTTGACTATTTTGGGGATAATCCTGATTAATCAGATCGGTGCTTTCTTCTTCTAGCCAATTATCGGTTTGTTCTTGCTGATTCATAAAAGCCACAATTTATATATATATTTTATCAAAAAGAATATTTTGTTTAACTTATGTCAATTAACTAATTTTCAAATACAAAAGTGAAGTACAAGATTATAGTAGTCGTTTACGAGATTATCTTAAATTTCCCCCCAATGCCAAGTTAGAGATGGTTATTTTCAGCTATCTTCAGACTAATGAATTAAAGCTTGATGGGCGATCCCTAAAAAAATCAACTTTTTTCAAAGTAACTTAAAAATTAATGATAAACAAGGGTTGGGGGTTATTGTCGAAAAAAACTTCAGGATTTTTGTCTAATTAGAAGTAGCAAAAACTATGGAATCACCGTTAAACTGTACCAGTGCCAATCTAGAAAAAGAGGTTCTCGCTCGCTTTCAAACACTGACTGGCAATTTTTTAGGAAAAAGTCGGGTTTTTCGTGAACCTTGGGGAAATTCTACTGTATTATGTGTTGATTTTAATTCGTTTCCTTATCTTTTCCCGTTAACAAGAGAACAAACCCATGTATTGCGTTTGGCAATTAAACAATTGGGTTTGGCTAATTCGGTTATTTTTCGGGCTAACAATAAAGTTTTGGGCTGGAAAAAACTAGAACATTAATCGATAACGGTTTTTTTCTACTGTTATAAAAAACAACTAGACTTCCCTAAAAATAGGGATTTTAAAGTTTCTAGTTTTAATAAGGTAATTCTATTAATGAATGCTTATCTCAAAAATTGCACAACTGCGAATTTGTCTTAATTTGCGATCGCCTTAGGCGCAGCGAAGCTGTCCGCAAATTGTCTCGCTAATCGCAATTTCTTTTTGGTTTAATACTTAATAATATTTATCAAACAAATAAAATCTGCTAGGTAACACCAATTTTTAGCTAATTTGCAATCGAGCTAAAGCTAATTTTGCTCTAGCACGTACTCCTATTTCTGGTTCTTTATTCACTAATTCTTCTAGTTTAGTTGTGATTTTGGGTACAAAATCTGATTGAGTTTTTCCTAAAGTCTGTAAAGCCACTATTGTAGCGTAGCGTACTACCCATTCACCATCTTCTGTGGCAACTAATAGTGTTTTTAAAGCCTCTTGTTGAGCAGGAAAAACTTTTTCGGGAGGAAGTTTTTGCCACCTGATAATACCCAAACCTCTAGCAGCAGCACGTCTGACACTTTGAGAAAAATCGGTTATGGCAGCTTTTAACAATAAATCTAATGCTACTGGATTGCCAATGCCAGCAAAAGCTCTTAAAGACCATGCTCTTGCACCATAATTATAACCATCAAGGCTTTTCAATAAATAGGGTACAACAGGATCGCCAATTTTGATTAAACCTTCTACGGCTGCAACCGCAGCACCAGGATTATTAAAGCCTAAAACTTGGATTAGAGTAGGTATGGCAATTTCCGAATGAGTATCCGCCAGATTTTCTACTGCTTCTAGTAATTTATCCGCAGAATCGGCTTTATCTACTGCTTCAATCAGTTTTGCTATGTCTGTCATTGAGGTTAAAAATTTATCTAAATTGCTTTCAACAAATTATCTCACAGTATTCTTATTTCTCTAGTTAAACCGCATTCGGTTGGAAACCAGTAGTTTTAAGATAACTATTCGAGAAGTAGCAAGTAGCAAGTAGCAAGTAGCAAGTAAACATCATCTTCTATCTCCTGACTCGGTGACTCTTTATAGAAATATTGAGTTTTACTTTTTTTGTCTCATTAACCCGACAACATTACTTTGTGAGAATGAATAGACATTTAAGCGTATTGTTTATCATAATAACTACAATTTTATTAAAAGCTACGTTAGTCTTATCAGAATCAGAAAACTTTACTAAGGTTAGCTTCTTCTGCAAAAATAATGAAAGTAAACTATCCACCGTTGCCCAAAACAATAATGGCAGCTTACAGCCCATTTTTCATTGGCATAGTTATGCCTTTGATTCTAATACTGATTTATCTAAATCCTGTAAAAATGCCACAAAAATATTAAATATACATTTTTCCGAAAATCCCTATTTATCTTCATTCCTTTTAATTCCGACAGTAATCTCTAGACTTCCTGGAATTTGCATATCAGACGAGTTTAGAGATTGTAGGCGTGTGCTTTTTGTATCTTATCCCGATCGCTCCGAAAATAATCCTCACAAGAAAGCTTATCAAATATTGAATGAAATTATAGATACTCAGTTTCAAGATAACTGGATTAAAGATGAAAGAAGTAGTACTTCTACCCTAGAAATAGAATTATTTTAGAAATATAGCATTACGCATTAAAGTTAAGACATCTATAAAAAAGCTTGGTGTTACTTTCAACCAGCTATAAGCTCAAAGCTTATAGCTAATCCCATAGCAATTTTAAAAAATATTATTGTCTGTTGGTTTATTCGATATATTCTGAAAGTAAAAAGAAAATCAACTTTTGTCTTTTTCTAGAAGCTTTCTTCTGACACCAGACAAAAAGTCTAATCAATAGCCAGGAAATCTTAAATTTGTGTTAAGTTAAATTTCGTAACGATGAGCATTCTTAAGAAGAGAGAACACTATGGCTTTTGAAATTCCCGATGCAGTAAAAACTTGGTCACAATTCGGACATCCTATAACAATGTTGACTTTGTTTGGCTTAGCGATATATGCTCTGTATTTAGGTATCCAGAGTCGCCGTACTCGCACAGCAGACAAAGAAGTTAGAAAAGAGTTAGTTAAAAAGCAATTTGGTGCGAAACACCATAAAATAGGCTCTATTTTACTAGCCTTAGTCGTGTTAGGTAATATGGGCGGTATGGCTGTTACCTACATTAATAACGGTAAGCTATTTGTAGGATCCCATTTAATAGCAGGTTTGGGAATGGTGGCGATACTGGCTATTTCTACCGCATTAGTACCATATATGCAGAAAGGTAATGAAGTAGCACGCTACAGTCATATCAGTCTTAATATTACAATGTTGGGTATTTTTGGTTGGCAAGCAATTACTGGAGTGCAAATTCTCCAAAGAATTATCGAAAAAATGTCTTCTTAGTAACAGTAGTCAGTAATCACCTAAGCAGTCAGAGTTATTGTCTAATTTGGCGTTGCTGATTTGACGAGCGAAGCCAATGAGTAAAACTCATCATAAGGAACGCGCGAGGAGTATGAAAAAATAGTGGTAAGGTTTGTGGCTCGTTGTTAATAGCTTGTTTATCTGTAGGTCAAAGAGCAATTAAAAGCTATTCATCATTCATCATACCACCATGAGGCAACGCCTTTAATTTTAGTTCCTTACTGATTCATAGAGCAATTAAATTTTTGTAAGTTACTCTTTTTTTGGTAAATCACAAACAAACTCGTACTAATTTGCGCTGATTACTGATTACTTATTTTGTATTTATCTTGTTTGGTTCAATTTCTTAGGACAAAAAAACATAAACTAATTAAAAATTATGGATAGCAAAGATTTAGCAAGATATATGGAAGCTACTGGAGGCATTTCTAAACCTTGGCTTTTAGTGCAGTTAAGACTCAAAAAACTGGAAGAAAATAAACACAACCTTACTAACAAGGAATATATGGAGAAGTTAGAAGATATCCACCAAGACTTAATGAAATTAGGTGAATGGTGGAAAGGAAGAGAAGGAGAAGTCTTTAAGTAGTGAATAATTATCAATTAACAATTCAAACAGATCGAGCATTGAAAGAAATAATTGTTAATTTTTAACTTTCAATTGTTCACTACCAATTGCTTCACTAATATGGTTCATTCTTTTTTCTTTTAGTTTGGCTGAAATTCCTGATAAAACCTCTTTAACCATCCAAGGTCCTTCGTAAACCCAACCTGTATATACTTGCAGCAAACTAGCTCCTGCGATAATTTTTGACCAAGCATCTTCGGTCGTAAAAATACCACCAACTCCGATAATAGGCAATTTACCGTTAGTTTCTTGATAAATAAAGCGAATTACTTCTGTGGAGCGTTCTTTAACTGGTTGACCGCTAATTCCTCCTGCTTCTTCTGTTAAAGGATTGCCTGTTTTTGATAAGATTTTGGTTTTTAAACCTTCTCTACTGATAGTTGTGTTAGTTGCGATCGCACCTGATAACTGATACTCTAGGGCAAGATCGATGATTTCTTTGATTTCCGACCAATTAAGATCGGGTGCTATTTTTACCAAAATCGGTTTGTTGTATTGATTGGCTTCTTGTAATGCCGATAAAATAGGTTTTAATTGTTCTCCTGCTTGTAACGATCTTAGCCCAGGAGTGTTAGGAGAACTAACATTAATTACAAAATAATCGGCAGTATCTTGTAATAGTTTAAAACTGCCTACATAGTCATCTGCTGCTGCTTCTAAAGAGGTAATTTTTGATTTACATAAGTTAATTCCGATGGGTATAGTACGGGGTTTTCTTTGCCAAGTTTGAGTTAAAGTATCTGCCATTACCGCAGCCCCCAAATTATTGGCACCCATACGATTTAAGGCTGCTTTGTCTTCAGGTAAACGAAACATTCTAGGGCGAGGATTTCCTAGTTGAGAATGTAATGTAACCGCCCCTAATTCAGCAAAACCAAAGCCAAAACTATCCCATATTCCTGCTGCTGTACCATCTTTATCAAAACCTGCTGCTAAACCGAAAGGATTAGGAAAATCTAATCCCCAAAGACTTTGTTGTAAGCGTTTATCTTCTATACAAAAGGAGTTTTGTAATTGTTTAATAGTTAATCTTCCCCAAGCAGTATCACGAGAATTATCGATTTTAGTTAGGGTATCTAACATTTGTCGATGGGCAGTTTCAGGATCGCTTTTAACAGCCGAAAGCAACAGGGAATAAAAAGGTTTTGTATATTGAAACATATATTGGTTAGTGGTTAGAGAAGCTCCTACAGAACTTCTGTAAGATTAGTGGTTGGTGGTTAGTTACAAGTTTTTGGTTGTTAGTTGATGGTGATTATTTTTGAGTTATTAATGAGTGATTGTTGGTAATTTCATCGATTAAATTTTGCCAAGTCTTATTAGGTTGCCATAGTTTGTTTAAATCCTGTCTGGCTGATTTTTCATTTACGTTTTGATAAAGAGTGCGATAAAGATACAGAAAGGCAGAAACTCTGAGGTTAGCAGCACAGTGAATAAAAAATTTCTTGTCTTGATAAGTTTGCATTGCTTCGCAGAAAAGAGCAAAATCTTCTTGAGTGGGATGATTAAAATTAATAGGTATATGAATATATTGCATTCCTAAAGATTCCACCACAGCCTTTTCATCAGGCAAAGCATTTTCTGAAGTTGTTAAAGCGAGGTTAATTACTATCTCATATCCAGCATCTTTAATTAAGACTAATTGTTTTTCTGTTGGTTGCCCACCAGTAGCAATTTTGTTATTTAACCAAAGATAATTAAAAATATTTTCAATTTTTTCTCCCATTAAGTTAATTCCCAGATAGCGACTGACAGTTAACCGAAAAAAGTCAACAAATGTGGGAAATAGATTGGTGATTGCCATAATTATTGTGCTTACCTACCTGAAAATAAACAGGAATGAAGTTTTCACTAAAATTCTGCATCAGTATCGGCAATCTTCTTGCTCTGGTAAATAAATTTTTAACATTACCAAAACAAAACTTTAATCTTAACTATAAGGCGATCTCGCCTTTGGCGAGGCACTTCGCGATCGCTTTACCTACTTATTTGATAAAATTTATTGAATGACAAATTTTCTGCACAATTTAATTAATCGAATTCCATAACCAACGAATTAGTAAAACTGTTAAGGTAGCAAAACCAAGAACAATGATTACTAATAATAACGTTAACCCAATTAAAAATATAAAGTCACTTTTTCTTTTTTTTGGAGTGATGTGCAAATACTTTTCTAGTAGAGCCATATTTCTGAGATTGGCTTTCCAGCCTACATCAAAAAGATCGCCCAAAACTGGAATTATACCGACAACAGAATCAAAGATGATATTACTTACCATCTGTCCAATAACTTTACGAGGTAAGCCCATTCTGGCAGCTTCAACAATTATATAAGCCCCTAACGCACCTGTTACCGTATCTCCACCACCAGGAAGAACCCCTAAAATAGGGTCTAATCCAATGCGATAGGGAGTTCCAGGTATCGGAATAGCATTATCTAATAATTGAGAAAGACGACGTAAACGAGCGACTTTACTTTGATGAGATGATTGTTTTACTTGTGACATAGATATATAAAGATTTCTAGTCTTTTGCACAACGAAAGCCGACAAAAATTTCTCTTACCCAAGGATGATACCAATTGCGAAAACTATTTCTGAGAGCATAGGGGCTAGTGACATAACTTCCTCCCTTTAGTACACGATGTTGATTATCAAAATACAGTTCAGAATAGCCTTTATAAGGATAACTAGAAAATCCTGCATAACCAGCAAACCAAGAGTTAGTCCATTCCCAGACGTTACCTAACATATCGTAGCAACCCCAAATAGTTTGAGTTTGAGGATAAGCATCAACAGGGGTAGTATGACCTACTAAGTGGTTATGATTTCCCAAAAAAGAGGAACTACTTTCCCCCTCTTCCAGTCTCTTTTGCCCTTCATCAGCTTTTACTCGATCGCTATGGTGCAAAATCTTAAACTGTGCTGCTTTTTCCCATTCCGCTTCTGTGGGTAATCTTTTGCCGATAAAATTGGCGTAAGCTTCTGCTTCGTAATAACTCACACCATAAACAGGATGGTTTTGATACCGAGGTGCATCTACCCAATAAAGAGGTTGAATAATCGATTTTTGTTGTCGCCATTGCCAACCCTGTTTTGACCAATATTGAGGTTTTTGATAACCTTCTGCGATCATAAATTGTTGATATTGCCCACAAGTTACAGGATAAGCATCAATAGAGTAAGCATCTAAATGTATAGTATGGGCAGGACGCTCATTATCTTGTGCTTCTATGGCGTTACTCCCCATCATAAATTCTCCTGCGGGAATCTCAACCATTGTCGCTTTGATTAGTGCAGAAATATCCCGATCTTTTTTTCCGTTGCTTCTTCTGTCTTTTATTAAAGCTTGTTCCTGACTACTTAGTCTGTGCAATTGTTCTATAAAAGCAATGGTTTCACTATGTTGTGATTCGTGTTGAATTAACCACCACCATAAACGCTGTTGGGTTTCTATGGGAGCTATTTTCAAGTAATCAAGAGTTTTTGCTCTAACTACTGCTAAATAGTCTTCAAGAACTTCTAAATTAGGTAAATTCTGTCTTTCTGCTTTGGGTAAGCCATCGGCAGCAAATAGCTTGTGATATTCAGGATATAAAGGGGGAAATCCGGCTAATTGTTCCAGTATCCAGTAAGCTTCGGTAAAGGCAATGTGACCCAAGTGCCAGCCGATAGGACTAAAATTAGGATGAGACTGTTGAGTTAGGGTATGATGATTGATTCTCGCAACTAATTTTAATGTTTGCTCGCGACATTTGGCTAAAGCTTGAGAGATCGCTTTTTTAGGAGACAGAGTTAATACAGACTTCAAGATTTTTTTCTACCGTAATAATGCTATTTTCTGGGCAACTGTTCCAGTTTCCCTCAAACATGGGTTCGGATGCAATAATTACTGCATTAGGATACATGGGATCGTCTCTTATCCAATAAAGTGAGGGGTTATGATCTCGATTACTATAACGAGAAGCTATTAAGCGATCGCCATTAGAAATTATAATATTAGCAGAAAAATCTGTTACATGAATACTCGCTAATTCTGTCAGCTTGGTTAAAGCATTATTTAAAGCTGTGGCAATCCTAGATTGGGATAAAGGTTGTAAATGACTAACAATTAAAGCCCAAATATGTTCGGAATCGGTATTTCCTTGAATAGATTGATAAGCAAAATCAGTTAAAAGATTGCGTATCGGTCTGTATAATGTTTTTCTGAAATTATCGATATAGCCATTATGAATAAACAACAAATCGCGATCGGTAAAAGGCTGGCAATTAATTAAATCAACTGGTAACCCAGGTGTTGCACTACGAACATAACCTAAAAAACAGTTTGCTTCTATATAACGAGTTACTTGGGGTAAATTCAGATCGCTCCAAATAGGTAAGATATTTTTATAAGTATAGGGTAAATCTGTTTTCTGAAGATGATGCCAACCAATACCAAAGCCATCAGCATTAAGCAATCCTGCGGTCATTTCTTGGGGTTTATAGCTTTGAACAACTAAAGAATGTTCTGGTTTATATAATAAATTATCTAATTGAATTGGCTCACCAATATAACCAAGTAAACGACACATTATAGTTTTATAATTTTTATCTTAATAAATTAGTTATAGTAAAGCAGTTAATTTCTTAAGAGGCAACCCTGTACGTTTTCTTAAGTCAGGAAAAGACTGATAAAGTCCTGCTTTTTCTCTTTCTTGAATAATTTTAGCCACCACTTCAGGCTCTAAATTACAAGCAATTAACTCTTCTTTGGAAAAGTTGTTACATTTGCGCCAAGAAAAATCTGCTTCTTTTTTGATATCGTAACTAAATATAATTAAATGCTCTAACCGTTGAAGATAACTATCAGGAATTCCTGCAATGTCAGCTAATTCTTCAATATGAGTAAAAATATGACCTTCATTTTGGGCTGATTTGATCTCATTAGCGTAAACAATTGGTAATCCTAAACCATATACAAGATCGTCTTGGGAACAGTTATTAATATCTATTTTTGAGGTGGTTGCTGGTAGCAATTGGGCTTGAGTTTGAGTTATATTTGGTAACTTGTTATAATCATTAAGGTGTTCGATATATTTATCTTTTAATAAAAAAGCAACTGTCATTTGTGCTAACCAAACAAAGCCTGATAAATGAGTAGAAGACAAAATAAGTCCTAAAGCAGTAATAAAAATCCCCAAATTTATCCAAGAGAAACGATTAATTTTATTTCCCGCATAAAT
>NZ_LR214003.1 GCF_900659865.1 Hyella patelloides LEGE 07179 | reverse complement strand
GCTCTTTGGTCTTATCAACGGGAACAAGCAACTCAATAAAGGAGCGAAGCTATAAGCTATAAGCTATAAGCGCGATTGCCAATCAAACAGGGTAGACGACCGACCCTACTCGATTATAGACAACGCAAAGGCGTAATCGTCTTGAACTCAGTAGCGTGATTGTTGGAAGAGCTGTCAACACTCGCTGTGGAGGAGTTGAACCTGGCGATAAGCTTGGAGCTTATAGCTGTTAGCTGGTTAAATTAATTAAATCTAATTGACATCAGATGCACCAATAATAAATCTTTTAGTTAAAGATTAGTAAAACTAAACATTTAATTATTGCTTTATTTCAAAATGTTATATAGAGTTATAACTATGTGAAATTGAGCTTTAATAGTAATAAGTCAATCTAGAACTTAGCTTAATATAGGTACAAAATTTAAAGATTGAACTATTTCTTAAGCTTTGCAAACAAAAGCGATCGCTAAGTCAAAGAACAGGGACATTTAATATTTAATTAATAATTAAGAACCTTAAATTGCCACTAAACGGAATTTTAAACGAATGGGAATAACGAACAAAATACATTTTAGGAACGTAAAAGGCGATATCTTCGGTGGTATAACTGCTGCGGTTATCGCCTTACCAATGGCTCTCACATTTGGGGTTGCTTCTGGTGCGGGGGCTTCTGCGGGACTGTGGGGCGCAATTTTGGTTGGTTTTTTTGCTGCTCTTTTCGGTGGTACTCCCACCCTAATTTCAGAACCAACAGGGCCAATGACTGTAGTTATGACCGCAGTTATTGCTAGTCTGACGGCTGCTAATCCTGACAACGGCTTGGCGATGGCATTTACCGTAGTCATGCTGGCGGGGGTATTTCAAATTGTTTTTGGGGTTTTGAAGCTTGGTAGATACGTCACTCTGATGCCCTATACGGTTATATCTGGTTTTATGTCAGGTATTGGGGTAATTCTGATTATCTTGCAGACTGCGCCATTTTTAGGGCAAGCTAGTCCTAAAGGTGGGGTAATCGGTACAGTACAAAATCTGCCAACGCTGATAGCAGGGATTAATCCTACCGAAACTGCACTCGCTGTTTTAACTGTGGCGATTCTCGTTTTCTATCCTTCCAAGTTAAAGAAATTTTTACCTCCTCAATTACTTGCGTTAATTGTTGGAACTTTAATTGCCGTATTCTTTTTAGGTGATGCAAATATTCGCCGTATTGGTGAGATATCAGTAGGTTTACCCAGCTTACAAGTACCTGCTTTTAGTGCTGCTCAACTTCAGACCATGTTGGTTGATGCTCTAGTTTTAGGAATGTTGGGCTGTATCGACGCTTTGCTCACTTCTTTAGTAGCAGACAGTTTAACTCGTACTGAGCATGATTCCAACAAAGAATTAATTGGTCAAGGTCTAGGTAATTTAATTTCTGGTTTATTCGGCGGTATTGCTGGTGCTGGTGCAACTATGGGTACAGTAGTTAATATCCAAACTGGTGGTAGAACTGCTGTTTCTGGTTTGACCCGTGCTTTGGTTTTGCTAGTAGTAGTTTTGGGATTAAGCCAGTATTTAACAGTTATTCCTCTGGCAGTTTTGGCTGGTATTGCTCTTAAAGTAGGTATTGATATTGTTGATTGGAGTTTCCTCAAACGCGCTCATAAAATCTCCCCTAAAGCAGCCTTTATTATGTACGGGGTAATTGCCTTAACTGTATTTGTTGATTTGATTGTTGCTGTAGGCGTTGGGGTATTTATAGCTAACATTCTGACTATCGAACGTCTTTCTAATCATCGCGCTGATAAAGTTAAAGCTGTTACTTACGACGATGAAGAAATTGAGCTTAACCGAGAAGAGAAAGATTTGTTAGAACAAGCTAATGGTAACGTACTTCTCTTCTATCTAAGTGGTCCCATGATTTTTGGAGTAGCTAAAGCAATCTCTCGCGAACACAACTTAATTAATGATTACAAAGCATTGGTTTTAGATTTAACAGAAGTGCCTATTTTAGGAGTGACTTCTGCCTTAGCTTTAGAAAATGCTATTGAAGAAGCAGTAGAAAAAGAACGTCAAGTATTTCTAGTAGGCATTAGCGGACAAACTGAAAGACGCTTGAAAAAGCTGGGTGTCATGGATATAGTACCTCCTCAAAATATTATTGAGAATCGTACTACGGCTCTCAGACAAGCAGCAAGTTACGTTGATACACACGTTGTTGATTTTGGTCGCGATACTCTGAATTCTCAAGCAGTTAGTTAATAGTTAATAGTAATAGTTAGTTGTTAATTGTTAGTTGTTAGTTGTTCTCTAGTGCAAACGATAAATGATGGGGCTTGTTATTGATGCGAACCTACGTTGCATCACAGCCTCTCATTAATAACAAGCAATAAAGTTAAAACTCGAATTTTGATAAGCAAATAGAAAGTAATTATGACACATTTAGCATCACTGTTTGATAGTGGGTTAACTTCCGATATTGTCTTTTCATCTCCTTTATTGGCAACTGCACCTAGTTCGGAAAACGCACCGATGATTTTAGCAGGAGTTCTGCTGAGTCTCGTCTTTATCTATTTAGCAAGCAAATTAGGGGGAGAACTTTCTAAATTAGTCGATTTACCCCCCGTATTGGGTGAATTAGTTGCAGGGGTAATAGTCGGGGTTTCGGCTTTGCACCTCTTAGTTTTTCCCGAAACGGGTGCAGTTGCTAGTGATTCCGTTGTGATAACTATCTTGCAAAAGATTGCTGGTTTAAATCCTGAAAGCATTGGGAAAGTATTTGCGTCTGAGAGCGAAGTTATCTCTGTCTTAGCCGAACTTGGAGTCATTATCCTCTTGTTTGAAATCGGTTTAGAATCAGATTTAAGAGAATTACAAAAAGTTGGTTCAAGAGCAGCGATTGTAGCAGTCGTCGGTGTGGTTGCTCCTTTTGTCGCTGGTACAGTGGGACTGATGTTAATCTTTGGGATGCCGACGATTCCTGCTGTGTTTGCAGGTGCTGCCCTGACCGCTACCAGTATTGGTATTACCTCCAAAGTGTTATCGGAGTTGGGACAGCTTAAATCCACAGAAGGTCAAATTATTGTCGGCGCAGCAGTGATTGATGACATTCTCGGTATTATTGTGTTAGCTGTCGTTGCTTCTCTAGCAAAAACTGGAGAGGTTGATATTCTCAACTTGGTTTACTTAATTATTAGTGCCACAGCTTTCTTGTTAGGTTCGATCTTTTTAGGTAAATTCTTTAATCAAAGCTTTGTTGCGATCGCTGAAAAACTCCAAACTAGAGGGAAGCTCGTTATCCCTGCTTTAATCTTTGCTTTTTCAATGGCGTTTTTAGCTAATGCGATTCATTTAGAAGCTATTTTAGGAGCTTTTGCTGCGGGTTTGGTATTGGATGAAACTGACAAACGCAGAGAGTTAGACCAACAAGTTATCCCGATTGCTGATATTTTAGTTCCTATTTTCTTTGTCTCTGTCGGTGCAAGAGTCGATCTCAGTGTTCTCAATCCCACCAGTGCAGATAATCGTCAGGGGTTAGTTATTGCAGCCTTTTTAATTGTCGTAGCTATTATCGGTAAAGTTATAACTGGTTGGGCGGTTTTTGGTCAAGAGAAAATTAATCGTTTAGCAATTGGAATTGGCATGATTCCTCGTGGAGAAGTGGGCTTAGTTTTTGCGGGGATTGGTGCAGCTAGTGGTGTTTTAGATAAACCTTTACAAGCAGCGATTATTATCATGGTAATTTTGACTACTTTCGTTGCTCCTCCTCTATTACGTTTTGCTTTCAAACAAGAAGCAGGAAAAGTCGCCGAAAACCAGATTTAGCCATAGATAGTTAGTAGTTATCAGCCTAAATTATTAAGTTAGAAAATAAGCAGAATATCTCTAGGTTTTAGCATCTTATTCTTGGAAAATATGAAGATTAAACTCTTTTTAAAGAGAGAAGAAACATGAACTATTTAGTGTCAGAGCATAATACTTTAGTTTGATTGTGGTTTACTCTTTATGCTATAACAATAATATTATTGATTCCCAATAATCCTCAATCTAAAACTCAAACAGTATCCATAGAACAAACTAACGAAAAAGCATTACAGTTGGCTTCAAAAATGATCTTACGTACTGTTTTGATTGTTCCGATGCTATTTTTGCTGAAAAACGCCCTTTGAAAACTAAAAAATTGATAATTAAATAATGTTATTAGAAGCTTTTGTTGTTGGCACTATATTGTGTGGATTTTTAGGCATTATCTTTAAGAAAAATCTGGTAATGAAAATTATCTCGATGGACATTATGAGTACAGGGGTAATTGCCTATTACGTACTGATAGCATCACGAGATGGTCTGTATACGCCAATTATAGATCGCACTAAAGATGTTAATTATGCCGATCCTGTTCCCCAGGCGGTAATTTTAACAGCGATTGTCATTGGTTTTTCGATTCAAGCTTTGATGTTGGTGGGGGTAATGAAGCTATCTAAAGATAACCCTACTTTAGAAACTAGCGCGATTGAAGAGAATAATACACCATGATTGATACTACAGTCGCCTGGATTGCATTACCTTTTTTTACAGGTTTTGTGATTTATCTAGTCCCTAAAATGGCTCGCTGGCTTGCTATAGGAATAGCATTAGTGTCGGCTGCTTATGCTGGGCAAATATTTTTAGGCGAGCCTTTAAATATTCAGTTACTAGATAGTTTTGGCGTTAGTTTAATTATCGATCGCCTTAGTGGTTTTTTTATTCTTACCAATGCGGTAGTAACAGCGGCAGTGATTATTTACTGTTGGCAAAGCGGGAAAACAGCATTCTTCTATATGCAAGCGACTATTCTGCATGGCAGTGTTAACGCTACTTTTATTTGTGCTGATTTTATCAGTCTTTACGTGGCATTAGAAGTAATTAGTATTGCTGCATTTTTGTTAATTACTTATCCCCGTAGCGATCGCTCTATTTGGGTAGGATTGCGCTATCTCTTTGTTAGTAATACGGCAATGCTATTTTATCTAGTGGGTGCCGTGCTGGTATATAAGGCAAATAATTCCTTTCATTATGAGGGTTTGCTCGGTTCTCCCTCCGAAGCAGTCGCGCTTATTTTCCTGGGACTATTAGCTAAGGGTGGTATTTTTGTATCGGGCTTATGGTTACCTTTAACCCACTCCGAATCACAAAGTCCAGTATCGGCAATGCTTTCTGGTGTTGTAGTCAAAGCAGGTGTCTTTCCTATAGTTCGTTGCGCGCTGCTTTTAGAGGCATTCGATCCCATAGTGCGAATTTTTGGTGTTGGGACAGCACTTTTAGGGGTATTTTGGGCAATTTTTGAAAAAGATACCAAGCGTACCCTGGCATTTAGCACTATTTCTCAATTGGGTTTTATCCTCGCTGCACCAGAAGTAGGAGGCTTTTACGCTTTGACTCACGGTTTAGTTAAATCCGCGCTATTTTTAATATCGGGTATTTTACCAAGTCGGAATTTTCAACAATTGCAGTCCAAGCCCATTAATACTCTAGTCTGGATAGCTTTAGTGATTGCTAGTTTTTCAATTTCTGGTTTTCCCTTATTATCTGGTTTTGGAGCAAAAATTTTAACCGCTAAAAATTTATTACCCTGGCAGGTTATTGCCATGAATCTTGCTACAGTAGGAACAACAATTGTCTTTGCCAAATTTATTTTTCTACCCCATAAGAAACTGGTATTGCGCCATGATGATAAGGCTGATGCTAGTCAAAAAATACAGTCTGGTTTTTGGTGGGCAATGTTGATTTTGCTGGGTGGCTTGATTGTGGCAAACATTGTATATTACGAAGCCTATACTCTACAGAATATTATCAAGCCGTTAGTAACTATTGCTATTGGCTGGCTGGCATATTTTGTAATTTTTAAAAAGTTAGTTCTTAAGTTACCCCGTTGGACTGAAAAATTCGATCATTTAATTGGGGTGATGAGTTTGATGTTAATTGTAGTATTCTGGATGGTGAGGGTGTGAATAGATATTGCAATCTATTTTGAGAAATTATGTTGGTAGCAGTGTTGAGATATCAGGCAAATAATTCCTTTGATTGCTGTTTTTAATATCGGGTATTTTACCAAGATCGATTAATAATTAATAATAGTGATAGGTGTTAAGGTTTTAAGATTTATTTAACAGTATAACAAACCTATACAAAACCTAATCATATTTAGGAGTGACTAAGCTTATCGAACAATTCTTGGCTAAAAAGCCTAGCTGACTTAAAACTATAGTGACACTAGAATCATCAGACCACTCTGTTCTTCAAGTATTTATGACCAATATTACGATCGTCTGGCTTGCTCTACCATTTTTTATTGGATTCGTTATTTATCTGCTACCCAAATTAGCTCGCTGGTTAGCATTGGGAATAGCCTTGGTTTCAGCTGCCTATGCGGTACAGCTATTCTTAGACTCATCCCCTTTGAATATCCAGTTACTAGATAATTTTGGTGTTACTCTGATCGCCGATCGCCTTAGTGGTTATTTTATCTTAACCAACGCCGTGGTGACAAGCGCAGTTGTTTTTTATTGTTGGGATAGCGGAAAAACAGCTTTTTTTTATATGCAGATAATCCTTCTGCATGGCAGTGTGAACTCTGCTTTTGTCTGTGCTGACTTTATTACTTTATATGTAGCTTTAGAAGTAATCAGTATTGCTGCATTTTTATTGATTGCTTATCCTCGTACTAATCGCTCTATCTGGGTAGGGTTGCGCTATCTGTTTGTTAGCAATACGGCAATGCTATTTTATCTTATGGGAGCGTTGTTAGTATATCAGGCACATCATTCCTTTCATTATGAAGGTTTGCGCGGTTCTCCTCCAGAAGCAGTCGCGCTTATTTTTTTAGGACTATTAGCTAAGGGTGGTATTTTTGTATCGGGTTTCTGGTTACCTTTAACCCACTCCGAATCACAAAGCCCAGTATCGGCAATGCTTTCTGGTGTTGTAGTCAAAGCAGGTGTCTTTCCCTTAGTGCGTTGTGCGCTAATGTTAGAGGAAATCGATCCCATTGTGAGGTTTTTTGGTGTTAGTACAGCCTTGTTGGGAGTGTGCTATGCAGTATTTGAAAAAGATACCAAGCGGATGCTGGCATTTCACACTATTTCTCAGTTAGGTTTTGTTCTCGCTGCGCCAGCGGTAGGTGGTTTTTATGCTCTGACTCACGGCTTAGTTAAATCTGCACTATTTTTAACTGCTGGTATTCTACCCAGTCGTAACTTTAAAGAATTACAGCATCAACCTCTTGATGGTCAAATCTGGTTAGCTTTAGCGATCGCTAGCTTTTCAATTTCTGGCTTTCCCCTACTGTCTGGCTTTGGCGCAAAGATATTAACTAGCAAGAATTTATTACCCTGGCACGTGATTTCGATGAACATTGCTGCCGTGGGAACAGGAGTCTCTTTTGCCAAATTCATCTTTTTACCACATGATAAACTGAGTTGGAATCGCGATCGAGTGGCTAATGCTGATGGGGAGACAAGAGAACAAGAAGACGGGAGGAAAAAATTACAGCCTGGTTTTTGGTGGGCAATTTTTACTTTACTCGGCGGATTGGTAGTAGCCAATATTTTTTATTACGAAGCTTACACCCTCACAAATATTATTAAACCACTAGTAACTATTGCTGTTGGCTGGCTATCATATCTTGTAATTTTCAAAAAAGCGGTACTTAAATTACCCAATCAGACCGAAAAATTCGATCACCTGATTGGAGTTATGAGTTTGATGTTAATTTTACTATTTTGGACAATATGGACGCGAACCCAGGGCTACGCGTTAGCCTAACCACCTATCTAAATATAATATTACGACTCACAATTTGGTTTTTACTAACCGCCGATCTCAGTTTGCCAAACATTATTCTGGGAATTGCGATTGCCTTATTATTACCCCGTGGTCACGCATCCGCAGAGAAGTTAAAAGATTGGCTACAGATGTTATGGGAAATTATTGTGGCAATTCCCCAAGCTTATATGGAAGCAATCGAAATTATGCTTCGTCCCCATAACCACGAAGAGATTGTCAGAGAAAGAGTGAAACCCCAACGAACACCAGGATTGGTATTTCTCGATATATATGTGATTACTTTTACCCCCAAAACCATTGTCTTAAGATACCTAGAAGAGGGTTGGTATGAAGTACATTACGTCACACGTCGTAGGGAAGGGATGAGGGATGAAGAATAAGGAAAAAGAAATGAATGCAAATCAAATAACAAATAACCAAGCTCTCAGATGCGACTCCGCGTATAAGACGGACGGCTGAAATTAGAAATTCAACCGACCACATCGCATCCTCCTTTTGAGGAGAACTCAACAGTGTGATTGGATATGAGTCGCGAAACCGAGTGCATCCCTCACACTCAAAAGACAAGGGACTGTCACCTGAATATTTAGTTCAGGTGAATGACAACGTCCCGCAGCCCCTCATGTACAGCATCTCTAACAATTAACAAAATAAAAAATGGACTCAATATTAATTGCAATGATTTTAGCTTTACTAATCCCAATTTACGAGGCTTGGCAAGACGATGATATTTGGCAAAAAATGTTGGCATTTGCCAGTATTGCTACCAAAACTGCCATCATGATGCTGCTGATCTCTGTTTTGCGAGATGATTGGTCAATTGGAGTGGTTGCTGTAATTATTCTCAGTGTCGGTAATGCGGGATTAATGTTACTGGCACATTTAATTAAACAGTTAAACTTTAATTAAACGGTTAAACGAAGCCTAGGGGACAAGGTTTATCAAGTAAGTCTCGCAGGTTCAGCATCATATAGCCCCTGCGCTTCGCGTTGCAAAGTACTAAAGCAGTTTCGCCCTTACAAGAATTTACTTTTACCAGAAATTTTATGATTGATATTTTGAGTTACAGCCTAATGGTTATCGGCATTATCTTCTGGTTTTGGGGAACATTGCCCTTAATTGGCAACAGGTCAGTATTATTTAAACTGCACAGCCTTTCTGTCGCCGATACTCTTGGTTCGATGACTATTGTAATTGGTTTGCTGCTGAAAATACCCAAAGAATGGTCACTGTTGTTACTGGCAATTATTACTTTAGCAATTTGGAATACGGTTTTGGGATATGTAATAGCTTATTGTGTCAGCGATCAAGAAACAGATGGTAGACGATAAAATATAAATGATTAATAACCAACCTTAAATCGTACAGACGTTACGACGAAACTTCTTTAACAAATAACAAAAATAATGATTGATAACTATACATATATAATAATTATAGCTTTATTACCGTTATCAGCTTTGATGTTGGTATTTCAGGTTAATCCCTATCACGCTTTAGTAATTAGAGCTATCTTAGGAGCAATCTCAGCTTTAGTCTATGCGCTTTTAGGAGCTGCGGATGTAGCTTTAACCGAAGCTTTAGTAGGGACAATGTTAGCGGTTACTCTCTATGTAATTGCTGTTCGTTCCTCTTTGGTGATGCGTCTGGGAATACTTAAAGAATCTGAAGTAGAAGCAGAAAGCTATTTTACAGAATTAATTTCTAGTCTCAGAAAAGTAATTAATAAATATCATTTACGCCTAGAGTTAGTAGAGTATCCTAATTTACCAGCTTTAGAAGCAGCATTAGAAGAAAAAGAAGTTCATGCGGTTTGTACCAAACAAAAAAAATTAGAATTATTACAGCGAAATAGAAATACCGCCACAGATGTCAGACAAACCTACAACACAGCAATTAGGGTACATCGTCTGTTTGAGATTATGCAGAGTGAGTTGGCTTTTCCTGAAACAACTTTAACTTATGTAACCGTACCCAATATGGAGGAGAAGCACTAAACTTCTTTTATAAGTTCCATAAACTTTAGTTGTAAGCTGACCAACATCGAGTTTGCCAGAACGTTTCAAGTTATGTATGGAGATCGAGCATCAGAATTATGCAAGTTAAATGTGGATCGGCTTATTGAGGTAATAGCGGTGCATCAAACTGTGCGATCAATGCAAGCATTGCATTGGGGTGTAAACGACCCCGCCTCCCATCAAGTGGGATAATATCGGCGACAGACGTTTACACTCATCCATTGGGTACAAGAGAAGCTCCTAAAGGACTCGCTACGCATCGCACATCGCGTGTCGCTTACCAAGACAGGTAATAGATACAGTTTTTGATTTCATATTGATTTTTTTAAGAGGTCTATGTAATGAAGTGGGTTTATGTTTTAGCAGGAATCGCCTTGTTTATTAAAATGTTGGTTATGCCTAATCCCGTAGCCGAATGGGAAGAAATCTCTATTGTGGAATCTATTGTAGAAGATGCTGGAGTTTTTAATGTAGTTTCGGGGATTATTTTTCGTAATCGACTTTATGACACCATCTTTGAAGTGGTAGTATTTACGATCGCTGTTTTGGGAGTCAAGTTTCTCTTATCTAATGAAACACCAACAGAAGTAGTTTATCAATTTAGCGATCGCCCTTCAATGATTTTAGCCCGTTTGGGTGCTACGATTGCTGCTATTGTCAGTATCGAACTCTCAATTAGGGGTCATCTTAGCCCTGGTGGTGGTTTTGCTGCGGGGGTAGCTGGAGGAACAGCTATTGGCTTAATTGCTATCACCTCATCATCGCAGTGGATGGAAGCGATTTATAAGAAATGGAATGCTGCGACTTGGGAAAAGGTTTCGGTGCTGATTTTTATTGCCTTAGCAGTGGTAACTTTAAGTGGCTGGGAATTACCTCACGGCGAACTAGGAACGCTGGTTAGTGGTGGCATGATTCCTATATTGAATATTTTAGTTGCCCTCAAAGTAGCATTGGGTTCATGGGCGATTATTCTGCTGTTTATCCGTTATCGAGGGTTGTTGTAACGGACATTTCGCAGATGAATGAATATGAATAACAAATCAAATTACTGGCAAATTGACCAACAGTCACCGCAGGCTTCGGAGGGGCTGTCTCTTGAATCGCATTCAAGCGGGGCGTTGTCAACACGGGAGTGGAATATGCCGACTGACCGTCGGCATTTCCTCCCGTCATTGTTCTGAAATAAATTCAGAACACAGCCCCTTGAGTTTACATTGTCCTCGAATGGGGATAAGCCCCGTTCTTTTTAAGGCGGAGTAACGGTGACTGATACTAAAT
>NZ_LR214002.1 GCF_900659865.1 Hyella patelloides LEGE 07179 | reverse complement strand
TCTGTATCTTTGCCATTAGGAATTTGAATTCCGCCAAAACGTTGTTGTAAAAATTGATTGTGGGTAGTGAGAATATCTGCCTGAGAAATAAACTTCTCTAGCCACTGCAAATATAAAGGATGATCGGGGTGTCTCAAAGCACCATCAGAGCGTATCAGGTCACGGGCAAACTTTTTCGGGTTCAAACCATAGTTATAAGAGTCACCACCATGCCAACTTAATTCCCAGTCATCAATATCGAGCCATAAAGGACGATGACTCAATAACTTTTTAACCAAGGCAATCCCAAAACTGCTGGGTTTTAGCTTAACAGTACAAATTAAATCCCCATCAATTTGTCTGATAATTTGCGAGGCAGCTTTAACAAATCCTGAATGATATTCACAAGGCAACGCAGTTATGGGAAATGGTGCATCTTTAATTGACGGGGCGACTTCACCAAAAGCAACACCGAGCATTGTTACTTCACAATTCAAACGACGCAAAGCTTCTGCTAATAAAAATGGTCGGACACCACCACCCCATCTACCAGCACCACTACTAGATAGATCGCTGACAACTATCGATACTTTGATTTTTCGCTGCTGATCTTTCAAGGTCAAAATAAGATTATTCCCATACTTCCTTCTTAATAATGAATTATCAACTAGGTAAACGTCGAGTGCCTGAGATTCAGTCTGACTGAGAACCTGATAACATTATTAACTATATTTTCCAACCTAATTTAGTTGGTTGTTGATATATCTTTTTTAATGTATTGATATCCCGTACTGAAATAGTGGGAGTATCTCGTACTTGAGAGAAGTATAAAGCATCGCTTTGGCGATCGCTATGTCCCCAAATGCCCAAACCATGTCCTAATTCGTGGCGTGCTGCTGCTAAAGTGGCTAGTGGAGAAAGATCGGGACTAATCTTAATTGTCATTTTATGAGCTAATACTTTTTGTTGCTCTTCCCTGACATAAAACTCGTAATTAGTTTGAGCCGTAATCGCCTGGGGAATATCGTATAGTCCCGTATCGGGATTAAGCTGAATTTTTCTATCTATTGATGAGCTTACTATGACGATATCAGCTAATTCTGGCTGGTTAATTTCTTGTAGAGGTAAATACAGATTCCATTCGGCGATCGCTTTTGCCACAGCATTTACCCATTGTTGAAAACGAACCCCTTGAGCAGAATTATCTTGCAACCCCGAAGGTTGCTCTACATAAACGGCGATCGGAAACTGCGACCAAATTAAATAGCCTACAGGAGTGGTTTGGATGAGTTCAAAATAATCTCCTTGCCGATCGACATCGTTCCATTTTGCCAGAGAAGGCGGTAACGGATGAGGTTTCAAAGGCGCGCTTTGTGCGTGGGAAAAGGTTGAAGGGAAAAAGGTAAGGGGAAAATACTCAAAAGTTTTTGATGTAGAGAAGAAACACAGTAAACAAACAGTAGTAAACCCAATTAACCACTGGTTTATTTTGACATTTAACATTCACCGTATTATTAATAAACAACCAACAACTAATCACCAACCAAAAACAATAGAGGGAAGTCGCGGATTAACAATATAATCCAGCCTTGAGACTAAATCATTCTGCCAATCAACAACTATCCCTCTACAGAACAAGGATAATTAACCTATTCTTAATTTATCTGCCAGTTGTTTTACGATAAGGAACTTTATCTAAACTAATGTTCATCGCAGAAACTCTAGAAGGAGTATTGGCTCTGTTGGGTAAACTACGAGCCATATCCAGATACAGAGCAGGATTTCCTGCTGTGGATTTTTTCTCTTGAGGAATATAACGACGAACTTCGCTTTGCCAAATAATTTGGGGGAAGCCTAAGATTGCTCTGTAGTAGCCATCGTAACGAGGAGATGTGATATTAAATGGTCTTTCTCCTTCATCGCGAGAAGGTAGAACGCGACGACGTTGATAAGGTACGATGTCGTAACCGAAATTTTCGATGTACTCTTCGCTACCCAAAAGCTCATCAATAAAGCCTTCTTTTCCTTTTGTCCCAATTACAATAGACCAAGCAATTTTTTCTCTTTCGTTGTAAACATCGCGTCCAAGAACTCTTTGAACACACTGCTCAACAAAACGGTAGTTGTTATTTTTAGAGTAGAAACTATTGTCATAGGTTTCCGATAGCAACAAACCACGAATAAAATCTCTTACAGTGATTTGACCATCACGTAATTGAGATTCAAGAAATGGCTCACGGTCTGATTTGAAGGCATAAAAGAAAATTTGACGATAAGCTGCATCAATTAGCTCACCCATCGCTGAAGGGGAAAGTAAACTTTCCGTAGAATAAATTCTAGGTTGGTCATCACGACCAACTTCATATCCTTCGACGCGACTGTTTTGTGATGTCGGTTTGTAATCCAGTAGAGGAATAGACAAGTCAAGACCTCCGAGTTTTGCTCATAATAAAAGATAATCTCGATAGTACCGCAGTCGGAGACTTAAAGTTAAGGATGGTAACAAAATATTACAGAGTTTGCTAATTATTATGCGATCCCTCTAAGATTTCTTCAGATTGGAAACGCGCAACCTTGTTAATTGTTATTTGCTCGTGGTTAGTTGTTGATTGTCGATCTCGATCGAGATTCGCTTATCTTGCGAGTTCATGTTAATTTTCTCTTGACAAAGAAGTTAGAACATTACCAACCACTAATAGCGTAAGCAGTAGCAGGAGTTTCTTCAGCAGAATCACGATCTTCCACTACGCGAGCTTCGGCACAAAATGTCGCAGTGTTAAAACCACCAAATCTTTTAACGGTGCTGCTGCGTAAACGAAGGTTGGGATTGATAAACCAAAAACGCTCATAAATAGTCATGGTTTCGTATTCGGTA
The DNA here is from genome assembly GCF_900659865.1 of Hyella patelloides LEGE 07179. Classification (GTDB taxonomy): domain Bacteria; phylum Cyanobacteriota; class Cyanobacteriia; order Cyanobacteriales; family Xenococcaceae; genus Hyella; species Hyella patelloides. The sequence continues at coordinate 8,298 of NZ_LR214002.1, read as the reverse complement.
ATCAATACTAAGCCGTCTTCGTTGTCCATTTCATATAAGCCAGCCACAGGAACAATTTCTGCATAGCCTCTCTCTCTAAGTAATTTACCTTTTCTGGGGTCATCAGCATCAGGAATTAAAGCAAAAACTGTTGTTCCTTTATGATCTTCATTCTCTTTGTCCCATGCCATTGCGCCATCCCAACTCACAAATGCTCCTCCGATAGCTAGGCTAGGTTCTACATCGTGCATTTGACAGATTTCTGCAATACGAGAGTCCCCTGCATCTAAAAACTCGACGCTAATATCTGAACCACCGCTTTCTGCTCTTCTAAAGGGTAAGTGATGGGTTGTACGCTGTGATTTCCATTGTCCTGCACTGCGCTGGAAAAATTCCATCGCGTCTTTAATTCGATCCATTTTAAATATCTGTTCCCAAATCTCAATATTTATACCAATATACCGATTATTAGAGAATTTTAGGTGCGTTAAGTTGTAGTGGTCAAAAATTGTGGGTTTACGGGAATTTTTTAGCTTGTCTGTATCAAATAATGCCAAAAAAGATAGTTATCTCTCATCAACATAATTAAGTTTTATTACATAGATTAATTATTGCTTGACAAGTTGGACATTTTATCAGTCTTCGTGTTACCTTTATTTAAACATAAAAGAAAAGCCAAATTATTATGCTTTTGTTTTTCTTGAATTACACACCGAGGAGGTAGGAACATGAATTTACCAGCACAATTAACTTTGGAGCAACAATTTAAGTTACAGATACTAAAAGATCAAGTAGAAACGCTTTCCAAAGAACAAGCTCAGGAGTACTTATTAGAAATGTTTCGTCAAATGATGGTTAAGGATAATTTGGTTAAACATTTGATGAAAAATGCTTAACTAATAGTCTAAAATCCTGTAAAGCGTGTTGTTGATTAGGAAAGATTATCTGTTATAACACTTGGCTAAATTATTAGTTGTAGTTAGTTATGGGAATCGCGCGGAAATTTAGATCTTTACTTTTATAGCTTCACTCTTTACCAATGAGATTTTTTACCTGATTCTTAATTTGAATGAACTTGTTAACTAATCAAGATTTTTGTAATATTGGCTACTAAAAAATACTTGCTAAATAGTAAATTAGAGAAGATATTACGATCGCTGGTAAAAAAGATGCCACTCGTATTTTGGTTATTTCTAGAAGATTGAAACCAATTCCGACAATTATTAAGCCACCCACACCCGTAGCAATTAAGATATAAGGATTACTTTCTGGATTAGTGAGATTTGTAGCGATCGCACTAGCAGCTAAAGATAACCCTCCCTGATAGATTAGTAACACCAGAATCGAACAACCGACACCGATACCATAGATATTTGCCAAAGCGATCGACACAATACCATCCATAGTTGCTTTAATAGTCAGTAAAGTATTATCTCCTGTTAAACCATTGTTGAGAGACCCAATTAACGTCATCGGCCCAACGCAAAATAAAAGACTACTGGCAACAAAACCTTCTGTAAACAATCCTTGACCACGAAATCGCTTTTTCAAGTAGTTTCCCAAGGCGGTTAGTCTCTCTTCAATCTCTAACCACTCGCCAATAATTCCTCCGATTACCATCGCCAAAAGACCTAAAATCACTCCCTCTAGGTTTCCAGCTTTTACCTGACTCATGGTGTTTGCCATACTCAAGCCAATCCAAACTGTAATTAAACCAATTCCTTGAGTAATTATCAGTTGCATTTTCTGGGTTAAGCGATTTTTCAAAGTTAAACCCAGAGTAGTTCCGACAGCTACGGTAAAGACATTAATCCAAGTACCGCTCGTTTTTGCCCAAAAATCGATCATTTGTTAATTGTTGGTTGTTCGTTGCTCATTGTTTCTCTCTTGTCTTTTTGTTTCCTCTGCTCCTCCTGCTTCTCTTATTTCTTTAATGATTCGGGTATTACGTAACAAAGGTGTAAAAACCCTACTAAAGATAGATGGCACGATCGAGCAAGTTTTTGTTATATTTATTTACATAAAGACAAATAAGTTAACGAAAAGGATTCAATTATGTTATCTCTTCTTATTGGTATAGTTTTAGTTGGCTGGGTTGCTGCATCTGTTATTGGTACTCAAACTTATTTTAGAGGTGAACAAAGCAAACCAATTCACGACCGCAACGTTAAATCAGAATCTTTTGAGAAAATTGCTGAAGCAATTACCGGAAGTAAAATAAATCACGCAGAAAGAGTGTTAGCTTATGGTATCGACTCCTATGCAAGCAATAATTTACGCGATCGTTAGAAGTTATGATAATTACATTGTGATAATTACACAAATATCGTGAGGGTCTCTCTGACTTCGTTAATATCTGTTTGCCCCAATCATTAACAACAAATAACCCTAGAAACTCGATAACGATCAATTAAACCGCAACCCAGTTTCTAGGGCTATTCTTTTGGAAAACAATTCTAACGTCTAATTTTTAGTAATCAAGTTAATAGATTACTCAGCAGTAGCTAACTCAGTGCTGCCACCACCGCGACGACGGGTTAGTGTGTTAAATAACATTATGCCGATTGCTTTGATGAGATTACCCTCTAACTCTTGGAACAGTTTCATATTCATTCCAAAAGCAGCATTTGCTTCATCAACAATTTGTTCTGCGGTTTCTAGAACCACAGGTAGATCGTTCATTGCTTGACGATATTTATTTTTGAAAGCTTTTTCGTCAGAGATATCAGCAAACTCATAAAATGAAGTACCTTCACCGTCAGAGATATTCATGGCTTTTTGAGCGATTTTCTTGAGAATTTGTCCTCCAGATAAATCTCCTAAATAGCGAGTATAAGAGTGAGCTACTAAAAGTTCTGGTTGAGTTTGAGCAATTTCTCTAATTCTGGCGACATAAGCTTTACCTGATTCAGAAATTGTAACTTCTTCTCTCCAGTTAGAACCAAAATAGTAATGTAAATCTTGTTCTAAGCTGTGTTTACGATTTAATTGTGGGAAGTAGATTTGAGAAACCACGGGATGATCTTTTAGTTTCTCCATTTCTTCTTCCATAGCCGAATAAATAAAGTAAAGATCCGCTACTAGCCTACGATAAGAATTTTTCTCGACTACTCCTTTAAGAAAACATTTTACAAAGCCGACATTTTCCGCCATTGTGTGAGATTTTTTGGTTCCCTCACGTAACATGGTTGCTAAATTTACGCTCATACTAAATTTCCTATCTTCTAAAAAAATCAGCGATCGATTATAACTATTCCTATGAAAACCGACGCTACACCTATTTGGCTAGAGTAAACTGATTTAATGCGAATTTTCATTAAGAATTTTTACGTTAAAACCGCTACAGAGTAACAATTTTTCACGATCTTAACTTAATTTAGTAACACTAATGCAATCTAAATAGATTAAGATATCTATTTATGACTCGTTTAGTAAAAATTAGCAAATTTTTAAGCTATCATTTAAGGCATCGTCCTGACTTACTAGGTTTAGAGCTTTCTCCTGGTGGTTGGGTAGAAGTAAATCGACTTTTACAAGCAGCTAAAAAGCATAATTTTTCGATCAGCTCGCTTGAATTGCAACAAGTAGTGGAACAAAATGATAAACAGCGTTTTTCTTTTAATGAGCGTGGTAATTTAATTAGAGCCAATCAAGGGCATAGTGTTCGAGTAGATTTGCAACTAAAGCCCGTAACACCGCCAGATGTTCTTTATCATGGCACTTATAGTAAAGCGATAGCTTCTATTAAGAAACAAGGCTTAAAAAAGATGTCTCGTCATCATGTGCATTTGTCATCAGACATTAATACCGCTCAAAGAGTTGGTGCCAGAAGAGGTTATCCTGTTATTTTCCAGATAGATGCTCTAGCAATGAGCAAAGCAGGTTATATATTTTATTGCTCTGATAATGGGGTATGGCTGACAGAGGAGATTCCTGTTAAATACTTGCAAGTGCATAGATAATTATAATCAACTGAATTCCTTGATTTTAAAAACGGCATTGGTGAATAGAAATATGATTTCTGGAGGCTGCTATATTCTACTTAATTTAAAAAGCTTATAGCTTACATTGTCCTCGAATGGGAATACGCGGAGTCTTAAAGCTTAAAGCTATGCCCTAAAGGGAAGCGAGTCCTAAGGCGGAAGCGGTATCCGTGATAGACGAACAGAAACACTTTGTGCGTCATACATTAAATCACCAACGCCTAAAAAACTTGTGGAGAAAAATCACAGTAAACAATACTAATGCACAAACCGAACAGTAGGCAATGTATTAATATTGGGAAATAGAATACCTCTATAGTAAGCATTCATGCTTATAATCATTACAGTATTCTTTACAATAATTCTCAATTTTTTTGAGTTTGATTTTAACTAGACCACATAACTAATAAACAGATAAAAATGCCTCGAATACTTGTAATAGACGACGATCCAGCGATTTCTGAGTTGGTATCTATTAACCTAGAAATGGCTGGTTACGATGTAAATCAAGCAGAAGATGGAATAAAAGGTCAGGCATTAGCGGTACAGCTACAGCCAGATTTAGTTATGCTCGATCTGATGTTACCCAAAGTAGATGGTTTTACTGTTTGCCAGCGATTGCGTCGTGATGATAGAACTTCTGACATTCCTGTTCTGATGCTATCTGCTTTAGGACAAACTCAAGATAAGGTAGAAGGCTTTAATGCTGGTGCTGATGATTATCTTACTAAACCTTTTGAAGTGGAAGAAATGTTAGCAAGGGTAAGAGCTTTATTAAGAAGAACAGACCGAATCCCCCAAGCTGCTAAACACTCGGAAATTCTTAATTATGGTCCTTTGACCTTAATTCCTGAAAGATTTGAAGCTATCTGGTTTGAAAACACAGTTAAATTGACTCATTTAGAGTTTGAGTTGTTACATTGTTTATTACAACGTCATGGTCAAACTGTAGCTCCTAGCGAAATTTTAAAGGAGGTTTGGGGTTACGATCCTGATGATGATATAGAAACTATTCGTGTTCATATTCGCCATTTACGCACAAAATTAGAGCCAGACCCTCGCCACCCTAGTTATATTAAGACAGTATATGGTGCTGGCTATTGCCTTGAGTTACCTAGCATTGAACAAGCCAATCTGAATGATGTCGATCAAGCTACTGCTTAAAGTAGGTTGATTGCTAATAGTTTGAATAAAGACATCAGAAGCTAACTATAAACTAGGTAAAACCAAGTTTCCGATCTTAAAGAAAGATAAAATCAAGGGACGGTAGTTAATAGCGTCCCGTTATCAACTATAATTATCTGGTGCTCTTTGATTTAACTCTCAAAGACTGCCAACAGCAGCGGGAGTTTTCGTATTATCTGTTTCTTGTAATTCTAAAGATTGCAGGCTAGGGAATAGAAAGTGGTTTTCTTCCACATACTGCGCTCCGAATAAACCTTTTTCTGCCCAGAAGTAGCGATCTGTGGTATGCTCGTTTCTTCTGACAACTAACAGTGCAGGAGGTACTATTCCTATTGAGGCAATGTACTTGCGGGCTGCTGTTACTGGTTTATCTTCACCGCTTTCGATACTATACTGAGGGATTAGCTCTAATATTTTGCGACCTTCCTGACGACGGCGACTCTTGCGTTTACGCTTTCTTGCCAACCCAGTTACCTCCTATTTTATTTTTCTATAATAATTGTAATGTTAGTTACAAAACTAGCAAAAATTGTATCGTATTAAGCTAGAAAAATCAACTCCCCCCCTTAGCAGAGTTTTGGTCTTCAAGCAAGAAGTAAATTAACTATGGACTCTATTATTTAGCTTCTAATGATTAAATAAAATAAACAGCAAAAAAGTTAATAAAACTATTTATTTAATGTCGTACTCTTACAATGTTGCCAGTGCTGAATTTGCTACTTTGTGTCAATCTCAAATCAAGTTACTTACGCAGGGATTAGGAGCAATATCGAGTGCTATTTATTTAACAGGAGAAGTAGAACAGAGCCCAGAAAAGCAATTATTACTATTTGCTATTTATCCGCAAACTAAGAGCAAATTTACCCCACAGATTGCCGAAGTTGAGCTACCAGAGATTTTACAAAGGGTAATTGCTCACAGGAAAATAGCACCAAGCTCTTTACTCACCGATGAAATTGAAACAGATAATTTAAGTGCTGTTGTACTAGAACAAGAAAACTTAGCCACTAAACAACTGGTGTTACCTTTGATTCATGAAGAGGTAATGATGGGATTATTGATTACTGGAAGAGAAGATCGTCACTGGAAGCAACAAGAATTAGAGCAAGTAAAAGCGATCGCAGTAACTTTAGCAATTGCTCGTTTTTTAGAAAAACAATCCCAATGGTATCGCGAACAATTAAAATTGCAACAAAGTATGCGTCATTGGGAGCAAGAACAACTAGGGAATTTATTGCATCAATTACGCAATCCCTTAACTGCACTACGAACGTTTAGTAAGTTGTTGCTGAAGCGTTTGCTACCCCAAGATCGCAATCAATCGATAGTAGAGAGTATTTTAAGAGAAAGCGATCGCTTGTCAGAATTAATCGATCGCTTTGCAGCAGAAACCAGTAGTGATGCACCAGAGAAGTTACCTGTAACTTTAAGCACGACTTCAGTTCGTTTATTGGCAAAAGAAGAACAACCGCCTCATAATTTTTTATTACCAGGAAACATCGAAAATTTAGATAATTTAGATCTCAAAAAGGTTTTAGAGCCTTTACTCATAAGTACAAGAACAATCGCCGAAAGTAAAACGATAAGTTTCGTGACTAATATCCCTTCCAATTTGCCTCCAGTTAAAGGAAACAGTGGAGCTTTGAGAGAGGTTTTTAATAACTTGTTGGATAATTCAATTAAATATACCCCCGAAAAAGGGCAAATTACCGTCCGAATCGAACAAAAAGATAATGCACTAGAGATAGCCATTGAGGATACGGGTTATGGCATTCCTGAAACAGATCTAGAGCATTTATTTGAACGTAGCTACCGAGGAGTGCAAGCAGAAGGAAATATACCAGGAACGGGTTTGGGATTGGCGATCGCTAAACAATTAATTGAACAGATGCAAGGCAACATTGAAGTCATTAGTCCTAACAATCGCTCTAATAATACTGATTTTCCTGGCACAATTTTTATAGTGTGGCTTTCTACAGTAATTAAGTAATTAGTTATTAACGACTAACCAGTAACCACTAACAACCAGCAAATGTAATAAATGAGGAAATTATATTTTTTACTTCCAGGGACAAAAGGTAAATTTGGTGGCGGAGGATTATGGGCAGAATTAAAAATTATTAAACTAGCCCAAAGAATATGTGAGGCTAATATTGTCACTTATAGACAAAAAGAAGATAATAATTTATTTTTAACTGATGTTTTAAAGACAGTTAATTCCCATGATTGTATATTTGTTGTTAACTGGGGTTTTGATGTTCCTAAACTGATATCTAAACTCAAAAAATATCATGTAATTTATCATGCTCATAGTGCAGATTATGGATTTAGATTACCTTCTGATATTCCCATAATTACCGTTAGTCGCAACACAATGGGCTACTGGGGTGAACAAGCAGCAAACTCGCTAATTTATTATTTACCTAATCAGTTGGGTACAGAATTTTACGATGCAGAAAAATCTAGAGATATTGATGTTTTAGTACAAACTCGTAAATCTTCTCAATACCTATTAAAACAGTTGATTCCTGCATTGCAATCTCGTTGTAAAGTACAAGTTATTAATGGTTATGTGGAAGATTTAGCAGCACTGTTTAACCGTAGTAAAATCTATCTTTATGATTCTGCTGAATATTGGATAGTAAGCGGTGTAACTGAAGGTTTTGGCTTACCACCTTTAGAAGCATTAGCTTGTGGCTGTAATATATTTTCTAGCGTCAATCATGCCTTAGCTGATTATCTCGATCCTGGTTTTAATTGCTATAAAATTGGCTGTTATAGTTTAGAGTATGACTTAAAATGCATTTTAAAGGTAATAAATTCTCAAACTCAACCAAAGTTACCAGGATCATTTTGGGAGCAATATAAAGAAGAGAATCTAGTTGCAAGATTAGAAGTAATATTAAAAGAAATTAATATTTTTTTTGATAGCAAGTCAGAAATCAAAACACAAATTAAAGAGCTTAATTTTTGGCAAATTCAAAATCTGAAAGTTAATCGGCTATTGGCAAAAGTTAAAAGTAAGTCGTCCTCGTAAACATGGTCATAAGTTAAAACTCAATGACTCCGAAACTTGGTTACCAGAAGATAAAATTGTTGAGGTCAAAGACTCTCAATTAGGACTCATTAAGATTCAGGCTTGGCATAAGTT